>JBJTFU010000001.1:0-27670 GCA_046093585.1 Ilumatobacteraceae bacterium
CAACTCGTACCGCCCCGCATCCGAGCAGGAGCAGGCCCTCGAGTCGGTGGGGATTCGCGCACGGGGTCGTGTCCTCACCTCGTCCATGGCGGCGGCAGAGGTCGTTGTCGGCGGAGCTCGGGTGCTGGTGGGAGGAGGTCCTGGCGTCGTCGATGCATTGGCCAGGAAGAGCGACGCGGAGATCCTGCTCGTGGAGGATCGCCCGTCTGGCCAGTTCGACCATGTCGTGGTGGGCTTCCACCGTCATTTCGATTTCGAAGGACTCCACATCCTGTCGCGAGCGATTCGCAGCGGTGCGAATTTCGTCGCCACCAACGACGATGCCACGTATCCGACACCCGACGGCCCGATTCCCGGGGGAGGCTCGATCGTGGCGGCGGTGGCGACGGCGTCGGGAAGGCAACCGTTGATCGGCGGCAAGCCCCATGAACCGATGGCGGGACTCGTCCGCCGTCACTTTCCCGATCTCGCCGTGAGTGACGCCTGGATGGTCGGTGACCGCTCGTCCACTGATGGCGCCTTCGCTCGGTTGTTGGGTTGTCGTTTTGCCCGCGTGCGCTCCACGGTCAGCGAGTCCGCAGGCGACGTGCCTGTCGCCCTGGAGAGGAACTCGCTCGCCGAAGTGGTCGAGGTGATCCTCGCGGGATGAAGAGGCTCAAACTCGAGCGCGTGTTGGTCGAGCGTGGTTTCGCCGTCGACGTGGACGAGGCACGGCGGTTGATCGAACGGGATGTAGTCCTCGTCAACGGCTCGATTGCGAGCAATCCTGAACGCCTGGTGGCTGGGGCGGATCAATTGTTGATCGTGCAGCCGACACGATTCGTTTCTCGAGGCGGGGAGAAACTCGAACATGCATTGGACGCGTTCGATCTCGATCCACGGGGCATGATTGCGGTGGACCTCGGTTCCTCCACGGGGGGATTCACCGACTGTTTGCTCCAGCACGGCTGTGCCCAGGTCTACGCCGTGGACGTGGGCGAGAACTTATTGCACGAACGCATCGCTGGTGACGGGCGTGTGCTCGTTCTTGCAGGAGTGAACGTGAAAGACGTGGAGCGACTGCCCGCCCACGTTGCTGACATCGTGGTGGTGGACCTGTCCTTCATTTCGGCGGTATCCGCACTCCCGGCGATCGGTGCGGTGACCCGTGACGAGGCGGAGATCGTGGTCCTCGTCAAACCGCAGTTCGAGGCTGACCGGTCTGAGGCGGACCGGTTCGGCGGTGTGATCGACGACCCGACCATCCGGATGCGCACCGTGCACGAGGTGACTGCGGCATTCGTGCAGGCCGGGCTGGAACATCGGGGCGTGGTGGAGTCGCCGATTCGCGGCCACAAGGGAAACGTGGAGTACTTGTCGTGGTTCCACAAGGGACCACGTACGACCCCCTGATTAGTGTGATGCCATGACCAAGTTCTTCGTCTTGGGACACCACGACCGTCCCGAGGTGCCGGAACTCGTCGGCGAGTTGGTGCGGTGGGCCAGCGGCGGGGGGCACGAGGTGTGGATGGCGCCAGGAGATGCCTCCGCACTTGAACTGGAGGAACTGGCGAGTGACCGCCCGGCGGGTGAGGCGAATCTCGTCATCGCGTTGGGTGGCGACGGCACCGTCTTGCGTGCTGTTCAGACGCTGGACGGGCATGCAGTGCCGATCATGGCCGTCAACGTTGGCACGCTCGGCTACCTGACCGAGGTGCTACCCGACGAACTCGTTAAGCGAATCGTCAAGTGGATGACGGGTGCGCCAGGCAAGGACTTCTTCCTGGATCGCCGAATGATGGTGCGCGCCGTGCTGGCCCAGCGCGATGATCGACCGTCGGTGTCGTGGCGCGCGCTGAACGAGGTGGTCCTCGAGAAGCAGACTTCAGGACACACGATTTGGCTCGACTTGGCGATCAACGGTGAGCAATTCGCCCGCTACTCGGCCGACGGTCTGATCGTGGCCACCCCCACGGGGAGCACCGCCTACTCGCTGTCTGCGCGCGGCCCGTTGGTGTCGCCGCGCCATCGAGCGTTGCTCGTGACCCCCGTTTCCCCGCACATGTTGTTCGATCGCTCGATGGTCCTCGATGCAGCGGAGTCCGTACACATTCGTGTCGTGGGATCCCGTCCGGTCGACGTCGCCATCGACGGGCGAAAGGTGGCGAGCCTGACCGAGAACGATGAGGTGACCTTCGTCCAGGACGAATCCGACGCAGTGTTCGTTCGCTACCAGATCCCACACTTCCACTCGATTGTGCGACAGAAGCTGGGTCTCGGCGACGCCTGATGCTCCAGGAATTGCGGATCGAAAACCTCGGAGTGATCGAGAAGGTGAACCTCGTGTTGGAGGGTGGTTTGATCGCGTTGACCGGCGAGACGGGTGCCGGCAAGACGATGATCGTGGAAGCGATCTCGTTGCTGGTCGGTGAGCGTGCAGATACGACCGTGATTCGGTCGGGGGCCTCCGAAGCCACGGTCGAAGGCCGATTCATCGTCGATGACGAGGAGTTGGTCGTCACCAGAGTCGTGCCGACCGACGGAAGGTCTCGTGCCTATGTCAACGGACGTCTCGCCACCGTTGCTCAGCTCTCCGACGTGGGTAGTCGGCTGGTCGACCTCCACGGTCAGCACGCGCACCAGTCCCTCCTCGGGGCGGCGCAGCAGCGGGCTGCCGTGGACGCCTTCGGCCACATCGACCTCACTGCATTGGAGGCGGCTCGCCATCGCGTCACGGAGATCGATGCGGCATTGGCCACGCTGGGAGGAGACGAGCGTCAGCGGGCCCGCGAGATTGACCTGCTCTCGTTCCAAGTCGAGGAGATCGACGCTGCCGGGATCCAGTCGCCTCAGGAGGACGACGAGTTGCGCCGCGAGGAGGAGTTGCTCGCGCACGCCACTTCCATGCGCGAGGCGTTGTGGGCGGCGATCAACGTGTTGTCCGATGAGGACGGCGCAATCGATCGGTTGGGTGACGCCATGTCGCGCCTCGGTCAGCGCGACGCTTTCGACGCGTTCGTCCTACGGCTGCGCGGGCTCCAGAACGAGGTAGGGGACTTGTCGTCGGAGATGCGGTCGATGGCCGACGACATCGAGGAGGATCCGCAACGTCTGAGCGCCGCCCGTGAGCGGATCAATCTCTTGTCGGAACTGAAGCGGAAGTATGGCGATCGACTGGCGGACGTCATCGACTACGTGTCGTCGACGAGGGAGCGACTGGCCGAACTGGTCGGTTACGAGGAGCGAGCGGCGACGTTGGAGAAGGATCGTGAGGGCGCCTTGGGGGAACTTGCGAGGCAGCAAACCGTGGTCTTGAACGCGCGGAGGGCCGTGGCCGGACCGCTCGCCGAGGCCTGTCAGAAGCATCTGCGGAAGTTGGCCATGCCCAATGCGGTGGTGGCGATCGACGTGCAGGGGGATGCGGGCGAGCAGGTGACCTTCCTGTTGTCGGCGAACCCGGGTAGCCATCCCTTGCCGCTGACGAAGGTGGCATCGGGTGGTGAGCTCGCGCGAACGATGTTGGCTCTGCGCTTGGTGTTGACCGAGGGGCCGTCGACCCTCGTCTTCGACGAGGTGGATGCCGGGATCGGCGGTGAAGCCGCCGTGGCCGTCGGTGCGGCACTCGGGGAGATCGCCGAGCGCCACCAAGTGTTCGTCGTGACCCACCTTGCGCAGGTGGCGGCCAACGCGAATCAGCACTTGCGGGTGGAGAAGACCGTGCGGAAGGGCGCCACCTTCGCCGGGGTCACGGGCCTATCCGCTGCCGATCGGGTGGGTGAGATCGCCCGCATGCTGTCGGGTGCCAGTGACGATCCCGCCGCTTTGGCCCATGCCACCTCATTGCTGAAGGCCCGATCGGGAGGGAAACGGGCCGCACGCTGACGCGCGGTTATCATGTGCTTCCGTCGTAGGGCGGAAATCGTTTCCGTCCGGAAGGGGCGGAGGGCACATGCCAAAGCACATATTCGTGACTGGTGGCGTGGCAAGTTCGCTCGGCAAGGGCCTCACCGCATCGTCGCTCGGACGTCTCTTGAAAATGCGCGGTTTGCGCGTGACGATGCAGAAGCTCGACCCCTACATCAACGTCGATCCGGGAACGATGAATCCGTTCGAGCATGGCGAAGTGTTCGTCACGGACGATGGAGGAGAGACCGACCTCGACCTCGGTCACTACGAGCGGTTCATCGACGAGAGTCTGACCAGGGCGTCGAACGCCACGACGGGGAGCATCTATCAGTCGGTGTTGGCGGCCGAGCGGCGGGGCGATTACCTCGGGCGGACGGTTCAGGTGATCCCGCACGTGACCGACGAGATCAAGCGGCGCATCCAACGCCTGGCGACCGACGACGTCGACGTGGTGATCACCGAGGTGGGCGGCACGGTCGGCGACATCGAGATCCTTCCGTTCCTCGAGGCCATTCGACAGTTCCGCAACGAAGTTGGCAGGGACAACGTGTGCTACGTGCACGTCACGCTTGTGCCGTTCATCGGGCCGAGTGGTGAACAGAAGACGAAGCCGACGCAGCACTCCGTGACCGAATTGCGGAGCCGCGGTATCCAGCCCGACGTGATCGTCTGTCGGAGCGATGAACCGGTGAGCGACCAGCTCAAGCGGAAGATCTCCAACCAGTGCGACGTGGACCACCGCAACGTGATCAATGCGGCGGACGTTCGCAACATCTACGAACTACCGCTGATCCTCCACGACGAAGGGCTCGACTCACGCATTTGTGACGTCCTGCGGATCGAGGCCGAGATCGACCTGCGCCCATGGCGCGAACTGGTGGCCAGGGTGGAGGCATCGACCAGCCCGGTACGAGTCGGATTGATCGGCAAGTACGTGGAACTGCAGGACGCCTACCTCTCGGTGGTCGAGAGTCTCAAGCACGCGGGCTTCCACCATGCCGCAAAGGTGGAGATCGTGTGGATCCAGGCGGAGAACGTCGAAGGACTGCTCGCGGAGGGTCGCCTGGCTGACCTCGATGGAATCGTGATTCCGGGGGGCTTCGGGCCGCGGGGTATCGAGGGAAAGATCCGAGCGGCCGAGATTGCCCGTGAGGAAGGTGTGCCGTGTCTCGGCCTGTGCCTCGGGATGCAGGTGATGACGATCGAGTTCGCCCGTCACGTGCTCGGACTGTCCGACGCCAACTCCACGGAGTTCGACGTGTCGACCCAGAATCCCGTGATCGATTTGATGATCGACCAGCGGGAGGTCACCGACATGGGTGGCACGATGCGGCTCGGCGCGTACTACGCGGTGTTGGAGCCGGGCACCAAGGTCGCCAATGCGTACGGTGAGCCGGTGGTGTCGGAGCGTCACCGCCATCGTTACGAGTTCAACTCGCAGTTCCGCACGCGGTTCGAGGAGAAGGGCTTCGTGTGCAGCGGGACGTCGCCGGACAAGCGTCTCGTGGAATTCATCGAACTTCGCGACCACCCGTTCTGGGTCGGTACTCAGGCGCACCCTGAGTTCAAGAGCCGTCCCGATCGTCCGCACCCGCTGTTCCGTGACTTCATCGGTGCTGCGCTGCAGCGACGTGTGAAGCGGGCACCGATCGCGGAATCTTCATCGTCGGTCTCGACGTCTCGCGGCTGATCGACATGGGGCCGTTCGAGGCCTTGGGCAAGCGCGTTCTGCACGAGTGGGCGGCATGGCGTTTGGTCGAGCGCCAGTTTCGGGATCCGCACGGGAACTCGTTTGCGCGGACGTTCGTCGAGTCTCCCGGTGTGGTCGCGATCGCCGCCGTCGATGATCGGGAAAGGTTGGTGATGGTGCGCCAGTATCGGCCAGCGCTCGACATGACGCTGTGGGAGATTCCTGCCGGAATGCGCGACGTGGAGGGCGAGAGTCCACTGACGTGTGCCCAGCGTGAACTTCGTGAGGAGACCGGGTTCGTCGCGGCCGAGTGGGCCGAGTTGGGACGTGTGGCGCAGTCGCCGGGTACGAGCAACTCGATTGCGGAGGTGTTCCTGGCTCGTCGACTGACCGCTGGCGAAGCCGCGCCGCAGGGCCCCGAAGAGAACTCGTCGACCATCCATCTCGTGGACGTGGGCGAGGCGATCCGGATGGTCGAGCGCGGCGAGGTGATCAACTCACTGGCGATCATCGGCATCCTCCGCGCGGCCTCGATGATGGGTAGCGACTGACGTCCAATGATCGACCAATGACGACGATCACCGCTCTCGATCGGTTCCTCGGATGGCTGGCGGTGGAGCAGGGTCGTAGCGAACGCACCATCGTCGCCTACCGCTCCGACCTGCTCGGCTTCTCCAAGTTCCTCGCGGAGACGGGTGTCCCGCTGGAAGGCGCGAGCGTCTCCGACGTCGAGAAGTTCGTGGCGCGTCAGCGCAACTCAGGCAAGTCGCCGAAGAGCGTTGCGCGGGCGATCGCTACGTTGCGCGTGTTCCACCGGTTCCTCGCCGATGAGGGGATACGTGGCGATGATCCGATGGGGATGATCGAGGGCGTCGCGGTGCCGAAAGGAATCCCCAAGGCGCTCTCCGAAGAGGACGTCGGTCGACTACTCGACAGCGTCACGGGTGTCGACGCGCTCGCGATCAGGGACCAAGCCTTGCTCGAGTTTCTCTACGGAACGGGTGCGCGGATTTCCGAGGCCTGCGGACTGCGGATCGCGGACCTCGACATGGAGAACTCGCTGGTCCGACTATTCGGCAAGGGATCGAAAGAGAGGATCGTGCCGTTTGGACGACAGGCGCACGTGGCACTGACGAGGTGGTTGGGTCCGTCAGGACGACCGTTCATCGAACCGAAGCAGTGGGCCAGACGCGACGACGCGGAGGCGGTCTTCCTCGGCGTGCGCGGAACACGGCTCACCCGGCAAGCCGCCTGGGGCATCGTCAAGAAGTATGCGACTCGGGCCGGGATCACCGTCGATCTCTCGCCGCACGTCCTCCGACACTCGTGTGCGACGCACATGTTGGTCAACGGAGCGGACCTGCGCGTCGTCCAGGAGTTGCTCGGTCATGCCTCCGTCACGACGACGCAGGTGTACACGAAGGTCGACAACGAGTTGCTGTTCCAGGCCTACCGCGAGGCTCATCCCCGGGCGCGGTCGTAATGCTGCACCTCGTGCGACGCTTCTTCCAGTCGTGGTCATCCCGCCTTCCCGATGATTCGGAGACGGTCCCATTGCGGGACCTGATGACCGTGGACGAGTTCGCCTTGTGGACGAGTATGGCCGCCCCCGATCAACGGCACTCCTTGAAGGTGGTCGAACGATTTCGTGACCGACTCGTTGACGCCACCTCTGCCGAGATCGTCGGGGTGGCGTTGCACGACGTGGGCAAGGTGCGAAGTGGACTCGGCACGTTCGGGAGGGTGATGGCAACGGTCGTCGGTCCTCGCACCACTCGGTTTCGCATTTATCACGACCATGAACGAATCGGTCTGCAAATGCTCCGTGAGTGCGGATCGTCCCTCGACGTTGTGGCGGTGCTCGAAGGAACTGCTCGCGAGGCGGCTCTCGCCGCGTTCAGGTGGGCTGACGACTGTTGATCCCCGAGTCAGGGGCGGAGCAATCCGATCGCGTCGTACGCTCGCGAGAGCGTCTTCGTCGCCACTTCGCGTGCTCGACCGGCGCCACGAGCAAGCAGTCGCGCAAGTTCCACCTTGTCGGCGAGTAGATCCGTTGCCCGAGATTGGATGGGCGACAGGGCGGCGATGACGGCTTCACCGGTGTCCGTCTTCAGCGTTCCGTATTGGGTGTACTTGGAGGCCAAGGCCTCGGGTGCTTCTCCCGTGCATGCGGAGAGAATGTCCAGCAGGTTGGCGATGCCCGGCTTGGTCTCGCGGTCGTAGCGGACATCGTTGTCGCTGTCGGTGACCGCACGTTTGAACTTCTTCATGATCGAGGACGGATCCTCGAGGAGATGGATGACTCCCGCGTCGCCGTCTGCCGACTTCGACATCTTGCTGGTGGGTTCCTGGAGGTCCATCACACGCGCTCCGACCTTCGGCGTCACGGCCCGGGGAACCACGAAGGTGTCACCAAAACGGCCATTGAAACGGATGGCGATGTCCCGCGTGATCTCGACGTGTTGCCGCTGATCCTCGCCGACAGGTACCTCGTCTGCGTCGTAGAGCAAGATATCGGCGGCCTGGAGGGCGGGGTAGGTGAAGAGGCCAGCCGAAACGAACTCGGCCTCGCGTTTGGCGGCCTTGTCCTTGAACTGGGTCATGCGGCTGAGCTCGCCGTAACTGACGAGGCACTCCATCACCCAGCCGAGCTGGTTGTGTTCCGGGACGTGCGACTGGACGAACACGGTCGCCTGGTCCGGGTCGAGTCCGACGGCGAAGAGGATCGCGGCGAGGTGCAGGGTGCGATCGCCGAGTACGCCAGGTCGCTCGGTGACGGTCAATGCATGGAGGTCGACGATTCCGTGGAAGACGTCCGCGTGGTGTTGACCAGCGACCCAGTTGCGCAGGGCCCCGAGATAGTTGCCGAGGTGCACGTCACCCGTGGGTTGGATGCACGACAACACTCGCGTCACACCTACACGGTAGTGGAATCAGAACGGCCGATTTCGGTTCAACTAATGTCTGACCGTGGCATACGAGGTCAACACGCCGTTTTTCGATGGACCGTTCGACCTGCTGTTGCACCTCATCCTGAAGGAAGAGGTCGACATCCACGAGATCTCCCTGCTCACCATCGTCGAGGCGTACGTGGCCGAAATCGATCGAATGAAGGCGCTCGACCTGGATGTCGCGACCGAGTTCTTGTTGATCGCCGCGACGTTGGTCGAGCTCAAGACCAGGCGATTGGTGCCGAGTCGGGACCCGCTCGATCTGGACGAGGAGTTGGCGCTGTGGGAGGAGCGGGATCTCCTGCTTTCCCGTCTACTCGATTGCAAGACGTTCAAGGACGTCGCGCTGGCCTTCTCCCACCTCCTGGACGAGGCCACGCTCAGTTTCCCTCGCCGCACCGGACCAGACGATCGCTTCGCTGATCTCGTTCCCGACATCCTCGAAGGTGTCACACCGATCCGTCTACAGCGGGCGTACTTCCGCGCGACCCAGCGCAAGGTTCCACTGGCAATCGATCTCTACCATGTCAACCCAATTCGGGCGAACGTCGGAGAAGCACTCGTCGAGATGCTGCGGGTCTTGCCGAACCTCGGTCGCACCACCTTCCGCGACCTCACGGCGGCGATCGCTGACCGAATCGAGGTGGTGGTGAGATTCTTGGCGGTGCTGGAATTGTTCAAGCAGGGTCGTGTCGATCTCACACAGATCGATCGGTTCGGTGACATCACGGTGGAGTGGGTCGGTGGGGACGACCGCGACTTCGAATCGGCCTTGGCGATCGACGACTATGAAGGATGAGCCGAATGGGAGAGTCGGATGAGTGAGATGGCTGGACCGAGCGCCGAGGTGGTGAAGGAGCTCGAGGGAATCCTGATGGTGGCGATGGAACCGGTGAGCTCCTCGATGCTGTCGCAGTTGCTCGAGGTTTCTCAGGACGTCGTGGATGACCTATGTGAGCGGCTCGCGCAGGCCTACACCGAGGCCGGGCACGGTTTCCAGTTGGTCAAGGTCGCAGGCGGATATCGCTTCCAGTCACACCCCGATGTCGCCGCGTACGTGGAGCGGTTCGTCCTCGACAGCCAACAAGCGCGCATTTCGGCCGCAGCGCTCGAAACGTTGGCGATCATCGCCTACAAGCAGCCGATCAGTAGAGGTCAGATCGCGTCGATTCGCGGCGTCGACCCCGATGCGGTGATGCGCACGCTGCAGGCGAAGGGCTACATCGCCGAGGTTGGGCGCGACGACGGCCCCGGACAGGCGGTGATGTTCGGCACGACGAGCCTGTTCTTGGAACGTCTGGGACTCGCGTCTCTGTCGGATCTTCCGTCGATCTCCGAGTTCGTCCCCGATGCATCGGTGGTGGAGGCATTGGAGCGGGGTTTGCGCGTGGTGCCGAGTGAGCCTCCGCAGGCCCCGTCGAACGAGGATCAGTAGCAGGCTCGATGAGTCCGTCATCCGCGCCGGGAGGCGCCGATTCGGAGCGCCTGCAGAAGGTCTTGGCCCTTCGCGGGTTCGGGAGTCGTCGTCACTGTGAGGAACTGATCCGTGACGGGCGTGTCACCGTGAACGGCGAGGTGGCGATCCTCGGCCGGCGTGTCGACGTGGTGTGCGACCTGGTGGAGGTGGACGGCGCGCCGGTCGGAATTCGTCCCGACCTCGTCTATTACTTGTTGAACAAGCCGAAGGGTGTCGTCTGCACCGTGAGCGACACGCACGACCGCGAGACGGTCGTCTCGCTCGTTCCCTCCGAGCCTCGCGTGTATCCCGTCGGCCGACTGGACGCCGATTCGGAGGGATTGATCATCCTCACCAATGCTGGACAGTTCGCCAATCGGGTGATGCATCCGCGGTACGGGTGCGAGAAGGAGTACCTCGTCGTGGTCGACGCGCCACCGTCGGGCGTGAAACCTGCGTCGATCAGGGCGCTTCGTGACGGAGTCGCGCTGGAGGACGGCATGACTGCGCCGGCGAAGGTCGCGCAAACGGAACCGGGGGTGTTGCGGATCGCCATTGGTGAAGGTCGCAATCGGCAGGTACGCAGGATGTGTCTCGCGGTCGGGTATCCGGTAAACCGCCTGATCCGAGTGCGTATCGGCACCCTCACCGACAGCAGACTGAAACCGGGTGAGTATCGGCCGCTCTCCAAGGATGAAGTGTTTCGTCTCACTGGCGCCGACAAGAGCGCCCAGTAGTAAACTCTCGACGTCGTGAATCGGAGCGCCAATGTCGTCGGTCTCGGCCTCATTGGTGGGTCCGTGGCCAGTGGGTTGAAATCGCGTGGTTGGACCGTGCATGGGTCGGACCTCGATCCGAGTGTCACCCGGGAGGCGCTCCAACTCGGTGTCATTTCCGACGACGTGATCGATGGCGGGGCCACGGTGACCGTCGTTGCCACCCCCGTTTCGCAAGTGTCGGCACGAGTCCACGACATGTTGTCGAGGGTGACGGGCGTCGTCACCGACGTGGGGAGCGTGAAGTCGAACGTGATCGAGGGGATCCACGATCCACGGTTCATCGGTGGGCATCCCATGGCTGGCAGCGAGTTGTCCGGTCTCGCCGGGGTCGATCCAGACCTCTTCGTCGGCGCCGCCTGGGTGTTGACTCCACATGCCGCAACGAACGACACGACGTTCGAAACCGTGGCGTCGATGGCTCGCGATCTCGGTTCGGAAATCGTCGTGTTGGACCCCCAGCGTCATGACGAGGTGGTGGCACTCGTCAGTCATCTTCCACATCTCACCGCCGCCACGTTGATGGGGCTGGCAGCCAAGCAGAGTGAGGAGCACGTGGCGATCTTGCGGCTCGCCGCCGGTGGGTTTCGCGACATGACCCGCGTGGCCTCCGGTGGACCATCCATCTGGGTGGACATTTGTCGCGAGAACAAGGACGCCATCGTTCGCGCACTCGACTCCATGATCGCCGGGTTGTCCGAGATGCGTGCGATCGTCGGCGAGGGTGAGAGCGCCGCCCTGCTGGAGCGTCTGCAACGAGCTCGCGCCGCGCGTGCCAACTTGCCCGCTCGTCTCCGCGAGTTGGGCGACGTCGTCGAGTTCCGTATCCCCATTCCCGACCGAACGGGTGCAGCGGTGGAGATCTTCGCAATCGCCGCGGAACTCGGGGTCAACGTGGCCAACTTCGAGGTCGCCCACTCCGCCGAGGGCAATCTGGGAGTCCTGGTGTTGATCGTCGAACAGACGTCACGTGAGTTGTTCCGTGGCGGTCTCATCGCGCGAGGATTCAAACCCGTCGTACAGACGTTCATCTGACTTGCCCATAGATCGTGAATCCGTGATGAGTGGACCACATTCCGAGAACGGGGTGGAGATCGACCATGGTGGTCCCGTCGACATGGTGGTCGACGTTCCCGGGTCCAAATCGATCGCCAATCGGGCTCTCGTGCTGGCGGCGCTGGCCGATGGCGAGAGCGTCTTGACGAACGTGCCCCCCGGTGACGACGTCGAGGCAATGACGACTGCGTTGCGGTCGCTCGGTCTGGAGGTTCGCGGTGGAGGGGGATCTCTCGCGGTTGCCCAGGCACTCGATCTCGAGCAATCCGGGAACATCGATCTCGATGCGCGTTTGGCAGGAACGACTTCGCGCTTCTTGATTGCGCTGGCGGCGCTCCGTTCGGGCCACACGACCGTGATCGGCGAAGGACGCCTTCGCGAGCGCCCTTTCGGGGAATTGGTGGATGCCCTGCGCCATCTCGGCGCGTCGGTCCAGGGAGGCCCGGGACTCCCCATCACGGCGAGCCGCGGTGCTCTCCGTGGGGGAACGGTGCAGATGACCGGAGCGGTGTCCAGTCAGTTCGTGTCTGCGTTGATGATGATCGGGCCGCGACTCGATGGGGGTCTACGCATCGAGCTGACTGGAGACGTCGTATCGGCTTCCTACGTGGCGATGACGGCGTCACTCATGTCCCGATTCGGGGCGAGTGTGGAATTCGACGGACGAACGGTCCGAGTGACTGAGGGTCGGTACCGTGCCGCAACGATCGACGTGGAGCCCGATGCCTCGTCGGCGTCTTATCCCGCCGCGTTGGCCGCCGTGGCGGGGGGCGTGGTGCGGATCAAACGTGCCGCGACGATCGCGTTGCAGTCCGATCGGGTGATCTTCGACATCTTGGGCCAGATGGGCGCGGAGGTGCGTGCCGCCGGTGATGACATGGTGATCCAGAAAGATCCTGTCCAAGCGCTGCACGCCATCGACGTCGACCTTCGTGATTCGTCCGATCTCGTGCCGACCGTCGCCGCGCTCGCCGCCGTTGCCGACGGCCGCACACGGATTCGCGGTGTGGGCTTCGTGCGCAACAAAGAGAGCGACCGCATCGGAGACCTGGCTGCCGAACTCCGCAAGTTCGGGATCGACGTGATTGAAGACGCGGATGGATTGGACGTGATTGGCGGCTCGGTCGGGCCGGCAGTCATCGATCCACACCATGACCATCGACTGGCCATGGCACTCGCGTTGCTCGGTCGGATCGGCGCGGGGACGAAGCTGATCGACCCGACGGTCGTGTCCAAGTCCTGGCCGGGATATTTGACCGACCTGGGACTCGTCCCATGAAGCTGGGAGTGGGCCGCAATTTCTCGGACCGACACCCGTCCTTCGCCGAGGCCTCCAAGCGCCATGCGGCCGCATGTGAGCAGGGCGCACCGTGCTATCGCGACCCCGTCAGTGGATTGTCGGTGATGACGTCCGAGGCGCTTCGAGCTCGCGGTTATTGCTGCGAGAGCGGGTGTCGTCACTGTCCGTACTGATCTGCCCGAGCAGATTCCGATCGATCAACTAGATTCGCTGCCAAGAGCGAAGGAGATCAGGTGTCCGAAGAACGCGAAATCATGACCTGGGAGTTGTTCGGGTCGGCGAGCAGGGAGCTCGCCGTGCAAGTTGCGGAGAGCGGATATGAACCGGACATCATCCTGGCGATCGCCCGTGGCGGTCTGCTCACTGCGGGAGCCCTCGGCTATGCGCTCTCGGTGAAGAACACCTACACGATGAACGTCGAGTTCTACACGGGAGTGAATGAGAGGCTCGCGGTGCCCATGATCCTCCCACCCGTGCCGAGTCTCATCGATCTGAAGGACTCCAAAGTGCTGATCGTCGACGACGTTGCCGATACCGGGCACACGCTGAACCATGTACTGGAGTTTTGTCGGGGCCAGTTGGCGGATTCTCGGTTGGCGGTGCTCTACGAGAAGTCCCAATCGATCGTCAAGTGCGACTATGTCTGGCGGCACACCGACAAATGGATCAATTTCCCGTGGAGTGACAAGGAGCCGGTCGCCAAGCGCGCATGGAGCGTGCGCGACGCCTGACCGTCAGCCCCCGTAACTGACTTGGGGGTCGAGGAACGAGTTGTCGACGATGTCCGCTGCAGTGACATCGGGCACTTCGATGCCGGAGTCACGCAGGATCGGCGTGACCTTGGCGATGAAGTCCGTGACGCGTGGTCCCTCGAGGTCGCCGAACGTCGGTGTGTCCCCATTACCGATGATTCCCTCGGCCAGTTGCGCCTCGACCGAGTAGGCGGTCGACTCCGCCGATTGCTGCCAAAAACTGTCGAACGTGGTGACGGCGTCAACAATGATCGCATTCGCGCGTGCCGGGTCGGCGAGGTAGTTCAGTTGGGCTCGTTGAAGCACGGGTACGAGGTCGGCGAGACACGGGGAGAGTTCCTCGAGTCGATCCTTGCGCACCGCCAAGTTCTGCGGGTAACTCGTCCAGCCAAGGTCATGGATCAAGACGCTCTTCGTCTCGATCGAACCGCTTTCGAGGTTGCGATACAGGAACGGCTCGGCGGTCAAGAATCCTTGGTGGGCGACGTTCTCCGACGCGAGGATCAGGTTGCCCTGGTAGCTCGAGTCGACCTTGCTCGAGTCGAGTATTCCCTGCCCGACCAGATACTTGACCCATGAGGGTTCCCCGAACACATAGACGGAGTCGATCTCTGGGACGACTTCCTGCAAGGTCTCGGCTTCAGGATGACGGCCAGCGTCCCACAGCACGACCTGCGGGTTGACGTTGAGTGCGTTGAACACGGAAACCGTCGGTGCATCTGCAAAGCGGGCGACGGCGACGTCGTTACCGACGTATCCCATCGTGATGGCGTCGTCTTGGTACATCTGTGTGACGACGGGGGACTGAATGAAGGGCCCGCCGGCCCTGATTTCGACGGTCACGCCGAGTTCTTCTCCGTCGAGAACCATCGTTCCCGAAGTCGTGCCGGCGTCCTTGTCGACGGTGTAGACCGCGCCCACGAGTTCGTACCGTCCACCGTGCTCAGCCTGCGGGAACCAGTCGGTCTGGAAAACGACCGTGCTCGGGCAGTCCTCGGCGAGAGCACCGGCACCGATCGGCGTCGTCTCGGTCGTGTCCGTGCCTCCACACGCGGCAAGAGCGAGGAGGGAGACGAGAGCGATTCGAGATCTCATGACGTACCTTTCGAGAAGGATCGAGCCGTCAGGAAGGAAAGGCACTTTCGTGCCACCACCCGACGACCCAGCGATTGAGTGCTCCGAATGTAACAAACAACAGGAAGCCGAGTAAGGACGCAGTGAACGCCGTGATGAACATCGGTCCCGCCTGATTGTTGAGGAAGAACAGGCTGATCAGCTTGCCCAACCCGGGGTCGCCGCGGGTGAAGAAGACGTCACCGACGATGGCACCGATCACTGCCAAGCCGGCCGACACCCGAAAGCCCGCGAAGATCGACGGGGACGCCGCCGGTAATTCGAGTCGGATCAGGCGCTGGTAGCGAGACGCACGATGGAGGGTGAAGTAGTCGTGCAGTCGTCGGTCGACCTGTCGGAAACCGAACAAGGTGTTGGAGACGATCGGAAAGAAGGTGATGATAACCGTCACGAGCACCCGAGAAACGAAGTTCGATCCGACGATGCGGATGATCAAGGGAACGAGCGCGATGATCGGCGTCACTTGGAGCGCCACCAGGTAGGGCCACAGGGCGTGTTCGACCCACCGTCGTCGGTGCATCAGGATGCCGAGCAGGACGCCCAACGTCATGGACAGCACCAGTCCCGTGATGCTCGTGATGGCTGAAATGCCGACGGCCCGGCCCAGCCGCGACCAGAGGATGCCGTTCATGTCCTCGAACAAGCGGTGGGGCGGGGGGATGATCAGCGGCTTGCCGGTGGCCGCAGCGAAATTGTTCGGCAAGAGGTACGCGAGGGAATACCACCCCGCGACGAAGGCGGCGCCGACCCACGCGATCGGGCCGCCAGCTCGACGGATCATGCCGCCTGCCCACGCAAGGCCAGCGACACAAGGCGTGCGAGGGCCACGAAGTCCTCTTCGAAACGTCGTTCGAATCGCTCGTGGCGCGGAAGGGGAATGTCGATCACCGCACTTACGCGACCCGGTTGGTCCGAAAGTACGACAACCCGGTCGGCCAGGAGGACGGCTTCGGTGACGGAGTGGGTGACGAGAAGACAGGCGAAAGCGCGACGCTGGTGGAGCGACAGCAGCATTCGGTTGAGTTCCTCGCGGCGCAACTCGTCGACCGCAGAGAACGGCTCGTCGAGGAGGAAGAGATCTGGTGTGGTGACGAGTGCCCGTGCCACGGATGCGCGCATCTTCATCCCCCCGGAGAGTTCTCGAGGCAGCTTGTCGGCGCTCCCGGTCAGGCCCACCTCGACGAGGGCCGCGTGCACCTGCTCGTCATCCTGTACTCCTGCAAGGTCGAGGGGGAGCGCGACGTTCTCGGCAACGGTCCGCCACGGCAAGAGAGTCGGATCCTGGAACACGAACTCGGTGGTCTTCGCGCCCACCTCGATCGTCCCCGATGTGGAGGACTCGAGGCCCGCTGCCATTCGCAGCAGGGTGGACTTGCCGCAACCACTCGGCCCCACGAGGGCGACGAATTCGCCGGACGCCAGGTTCAAGTCGACATCGTGAAGTGTCAGTTCGCCATTCGGCCACCGCTTGTTCACCGTTCGCATGGCGAGTGCGAAACTCACCACACGCCCCGCTCGATCATCACCTGCTTGAGGGTTTCGGGCTGGTCGGTCATGATCCCGTCGACGCCGAGATCGAGCAGATCGTGCATGGTGGCGGCATCGTCGATCGTCCACACGTGGACATGGAGTCCACGCTCGTGGCAGAAATCGACGAAGCGACGGTCGACGAGCGGGATCGGACCCTGGCGCAACGGCACCTGCGCAGCGTGGGCGCCCGTCGAGAACGGGGTGCGGGGTACGTAGGAGGCGAGCCGAGTTTGCCCGACTTCACGCGGACCCATGCTCGTGCACAGGTCGTCTCCGTAGAGGTCGCGAAAGTGTCGCAACCGTCGGTCACTGAATGAGCCGATGCAGACACGCTGACGAACCTGTGCATGGCGTAGTGACGCGGCGAGAGGTTCGATCGCGGAGTCAGCCTTGCAGTCGATGTTCAAACGAACGTCGGGCCACGTCTCGAGCAGTTCGTCGAGCGTGGGGATGTGCGCGGCGTCGTGCACCTTGATCTCGCGAGATTCTGCGAGGGTGATGTCGCCGATCCTGACGTCGACGCCGCAGGTGCGGGCGAGGTCCTCGTCGTGGAAGGCAAGCAGGACTCCGTCCCGAGTGGCATGGACGTCCGTTTCCAGGTAGCGATAACCGAGTGCTACTGCGTGGGCGAAGGCGGGCATCGTGTTCTCGGGATGGACCCCCGCACCGCCGCGATGGGCGAAGGCGATCGGTCCTGGTACGTCAAGATACGGATGCACGAGTGTCAGATCGAGCGGCCCATCCCGGCCCAGTATTCGTCTTTCAACAATCGCTTGTAGAGCTTGCCAGTGGGGTGGCGGGGGAGTTCGGGCCGAAAATCGACGCTGCGAGGACACTTGTAGTCGGCCAACGAAGCGCGACAGAACTCGATCAGATCGCGTTCCAAGGCGTCCCGCTCGTCGTCGGACGAAGGCATCGCGATGGGTTGCACGACTGCCTTTACCTGCTCACCGAACTCCGGGTGCGGGACACCGAACACGGCGACGTCGGCAACCTTCGGATGACCGATCAGTACGTTCTCGGACTCCTGTGGGTACACGTTCACGCCCCCCGAGATGATCATGAACGCTTTGCGATCCGTGAGGTAGAGGAAATTGTCGGCATCGACATAACCGATGTCACCGAGTGTGGTCCATCCGCGACCCTTGGGATCTCGTGATGCCTTCGTCTTCTCTTCGTCGTTGTGGTACGTGAAATTCGCGGCTGATTCGAAATAGACCGTGCCGATCTCACCGGCAGGAAGCTCCTCGCCGTCGTCGTCGAGAATGTGGATGGTCGAATTGAGGGCCTGTCCCACCGTCCCGGGATGGGCGAGCCATTGCTCGCTGTTGCAGTAGACGAATCCGTTGCCTTCGCTACCCGCGTAGTACTCGTGCACGATCGGTCCCAGCCAATCGATCATCTGCATCTTCACGTCCTTCGGGCAGGGTGCTGCCGCGTGGAAGACGCATTGGAGGCTGGAGAGGTCGAAACGTGTCCTGTCGTGTTCGGGCAACTTGAGCATCCTCACGAACATCGTCGGAACGGTCTGCGAATGCGTGATCCGGTGTCGGTCGACGGACTCGAGGAAGTCGACCGGGTCGAAGTGTTCCATGACCACCGACGTGCCTCCGAGACGATGGACCGTCATGTTCCATCGGAGGGGTGCGGCGTGGTAGAGCGGCGCAGGCGAGAGGTAGACCGTGTCGCTCGTCATCCCGAGGAGGAACTGACCGAGCATCGCCAAGGGCGTTGGAGTTCCGAGAGGATTGGAGGGCTTTCCGAGGCTGACCCCCTTCGGGCGACCCGTCGTGCCGCTCGAGTACAACATGTCGGCACCATCGATCCGGTCGGCGAGAGGCTCGTCGGAATGCTCCGTGATCTCGTCCTCGAACGAGTCATAGCCCGGCACGGTGCCGTCGATCATCAGACGCATCGTCACGTTGGGAATTCGGGCAGAGACGGCTGATGCCTGGTCGGCGAGGTGCCGCGTCGTGACGAATGCCTTCGCCCCACAGTCATGGATGATGTAGGCAAGTTCGTCGGGTGTGAGTCGACTCGAACAAGCCGTGTAGACGAGCCCGGCATAGTGACAGCCCCAGACCAGCTCGAAGAACCTGGGATGGTTCTCCATGCAGATGGCCACGTTGTCGCCCACTTGGAGCCCGGCACTGCGCATCATTCGAGAGACACGGTTGGCTGCCCGATCGAGTTGCGCGTACGTGTACACGCCCCGTCCATCGCTCATCATGACGGCGACCTTGTCGGGCGTGGACTCGGCGATGAGGCCGGGATACATGGCCAAACGGTACAAGCCCCACCCGGGGACCCGCCACTCGCTCGCGCCTTACGCTAGGGCCGTGGAGGACTGGCGGCTGCTCGGCGAATTCATCGACGGCTCGCGACCGTGGGACAAGGTTGCAGCCTTCGGGCTCGTCGCGACTCGGCTCGAAGGCGCTTCGGAGGAGGCCACGAGACGGGCGATCGAAGAGATCGGCCGCGCCGCACGGGGAACGACGACGCGGGAGGTCGTGAACTCACTCTTCGCCCATGTCGAGCCTCGTGGCCCAGTGCTCCGAGGAGACACGGAGTCATACGACGATCCCGCCAACAGCTTCATTCATTCGGTGGTGCAGCGCGGGAAGGGAATCCCCCTGACCTTGGCGGTGATCGCAGCCGAGGCGGCGAGGAGTAGGGGAGTCTCGCTGGAGGTGGTGGGGATGCCCGGCCACGTCGTGGTCCGAGACGGTCACGACACGACGAGGTTCTTCGACGTGTTCGGCGGCGGGGCGGAACTCGACGCGGAGGGGTGTCGGGGGCTGTACACGCGGACGACAGGTCTGCGGGATTGGAACGCGCGTTTCCTCGATCCCATCGACACTGCTCAGCAGTTGTTCCGCATGCTGAACAACTTGAAATCCATCTACCGTCGTCGAGCGGACGTTCCTCGGTTGCGCAGAGTGATGGCGATGCGCGCACTCTTTCCGGGCGTCGCGGAAGCGGAACGTTCGGAATTTGCCCGCCTGGTGCGGGAGACCAACTAGCGTCGGGGCGATGGACGAACAGTTGGTCGAAGTCGAGCGTCGGGTCGACGCCTTGTTGCAGAAGTACCCGGCAGGAAGCACCGATCCGGTGACGTTCCTCGGCAAACAGTACGACGCCGGTCTGGCTTGGGTTCACTTCCCCGAAGGTCTGGGCGGGCTCGGATTCTCACCCCGCCACCAGAAGGTGATCAACGAGCGCATTCGCGACGCTGGTGGACCGAACTCGTACATGCGCAATCCGATCGGATACGGGATGTGTGGACCGACGGTGGTCGAATGGGGCACTCCCGAACAGAAGACCCGTTACCTCCGCCCGCTGTTCACGGGCGAAGAGATCTGGTGTCAGTTGTTCTCCGAACCCGGTTCAGGTTCCGATTTCGCCGGCTTGTCCGCCCGCGGCGTGCGAGACGGTGAAGAGTGGGTGGTCAACGGACAGAAGGTGTGGACGACCTTGGCCCACCTGTCGCGGTGGGGGTTGCTCGTCGTGCGCACCAATCCAGAGGCGCCCAAGCACGCGGGTCTCACCGCAATGGTCGTGGACATGGCCGCACCCGGCGTCGAAGTCCGTCCACTCCGGCAAATGACGGGTGAGGCGGAATTCAACGAGGTGTATTTCACCGACACCAGGGTCCCGGTTTCAGAGACGCTGGGCAGTCCGGGCGATGGGTGGAGGGTGAGCCTGACGACGTTGATGAATGAGCGAGTCGCCATCGGTGGTGCGATTCCGGCCAAGGGATCTGGTCCGATTCGCGATGCGCTGAAGGTGTGGTCGAGCCTGCCCGAGCGTGAGCGCACCGCCGAGAAGCGGGATCGCCTGACGGCCCTGTGGAGTCGCGCCGAAGTGTTGCGACTGACGAACATCCGTGCAGGGCAGTTGCGCAAGGCGGGAACACCCGGCCCTGAGGGCTCGATCGGCAAGATGGAGAGTGCGAACCTGAACAAGGTGATCTACGAATTCTGTATCGATCTCATGGGGGCCCAAGGGTTGCTGTACGGCAGCTACGAGATGGTGCGACCGACGACGGCGATGTCGTTCGACAACGTCCCGAAGTCGTTCCTGCGATCACGGGCCAACAGCATCGAGGGCGGTACGACCGAGGTGATGAAGAACATCCTCGGAGAACGAGTACTCGGATTGCCCGGTGACGTGCGCGTCGACCGTGAAATTCCGTGGAGTCAGGTGCCCCGCAACTAATTCGAGAGCATCTCGAGGACGGAACTCGCCGTCAAGAAACGATCGTCGAACACGTCCCGCATGGAAGGGCCGCCGACGAGGGCGGTGATCGCCCGCTCCATGGACGTCTGGAGTTGCCGGATGTTCCGTGGCGGCGGAAAGTACTCGTCCTCGTGGGTGGTGCGCACTTCGGACACACCTCCCATCGGCCGCAGACGATCGATCACCGCGGCCACGAGCTCCTCAGGGGCCGACGCCCCTGCGGTGACTCCGACTCGGCCCGCCATGTCCGTCGGCACCTCGTCGGGGGTGGTGACGCGGCTCACACGCCGTGCACCCGAGAGTTTCGCCAGCCTCTCGAGCGCCAGCGTGTTCGACGAGTTGGCCGAGCCGATCACGACGATCTCGTCGCACTGCTGAGCGATCGCCTCGAGAGCGGACTGTCTGTTGGTGGTGGCGAAACAGAGGTCACTGCGACCAGGAGTCCAGACGTCGGGGAAGCGCTCACGTACGCGGACGGCCACGTCGCTCCAGTCGCGATGGGACAACGTCGTCTGGGCGAGCAATGCGACGGGTTCGTCGAACTCGGGTAACGCGTCCACTTCGTGTACCGACTCGACGCGCGAAATTGCGTGCGGTGCGACCGCCATCGTGCCGACGGCTTCCTCGTGTCCTTCGTGTCCGACGTAGATCACTCGGTAACCCTTGGAGGCTCGTGTCTTGACTTCATGGTGCACCTTGGTCACGAGGGGGCACACCGAGTCGACGAGGAAACTCCCCCGCTCACGTGCCGAGGCCACGACCTCGGGTGCCGAACCGTGGGCCGAAAGCATGATCGGCGAGCCTTCCGGTACGTCGCCAATGTCGTCGACGAACACGACGCCGAGTCGAGTGAAACGATCCACGACCATCTTGTTGTGGACGATCTCGTGGTAGCAGTACACGGGAGCGTCGAACGTGCGCACCATCCATGCCAGCGCCTTGATCGCCATCTCGACACCTGCGCAAAAACCACGCGGGGCCGCCAGGACCACCGACTCGACCCGTTCGACTGCGTGCATCGCGGTCAACAATCTAGATGTGCGCTCGGCCGACGTGTCGTGTCGTTAGCCTTGTCACGGTGAAACAACTGCCCCGTGTGGTCATCGTCGGCCGCCCGAACGTGGGCAAAAGCACTCTGTTCAATCGGTTCATGGGATCGCAGGTGGCGATCGTCGAGGATCAGCCCGGCGTCACCCGCGACCGGTTCGAACGCGAAGTGGAGTGGACGGGGCGCCGCTTCCTGTTGGTGGACACCGGGGGTTGGATGCCTGAAGGTACGCCACTCGACGACAAGGTGTCCCGGCAGGTGGAGCAGGCGGCGTCCGAGGCCGATCTCGTGTTGTTCGTGGTCGACTCCCAGGTCGGGATGACCGACGACGACGAGTTGATCGCGGCGTGGTTGCGACGCGCCGGTCGACCCGTCATGGTGATCACCAACAAGGTCGACTCGGACAAGCGTGAACCAGATTCGTGGGAGTTCATGCAGTTGGGTTTCGGGGAACCTCGTCCGGTCTCCGCCTTGCACGGGCGTAAGTCGGGCGACCTCCTGGACGAGATCCTGGAGCGGGTCGACGCGGCGGATGACGAGGTGATCCCAGAGTCCGAGCCTCGCGACGATGCTCCTCGCGTGGCGATCGTCGGCCGCCCGAACGTGGGCAATAGCACTCTGTTCAATCGACTGGTGGGCGAGGATCGTTCGATCACCCACGACATGCCGGGCACGACGCGTGACGCAATCGACACGATCGTGGAGACCGAGGACGGTCGCATCGTGTTCGTCGACACCGCAGGAATGAGGCGGAAGAGCAAGGTGGACGAGTCGGCCGAGTACTACTCGTTCGTTCGGGCATTGCGGGCAGTGGACGAGTCCGATGTCGCCCTGCTCGTGATCGACGCACAGGAAGGCGTGACCGCGCAGGACCAACGCCTCGCCGAACGCATCGACGCCTCCGGTAGTCCCTTGCTCGTCGTGCTCAACAAGTGGGAGACGTTGGACGAGGAGCGCAAGGAGCAGGTCGAGACCGACGTGACGAGGAAGCTCTACTTCATCGGTGACTCGCCGATCATCCGCCTCTCGGCGCTCACCGGCAGGGGAGTGCACCGGCTGTTGCCGCTGATTCGTGAGAGCATCACCGGTTATCGCAAGCGAGTGGCCACAACCGACGTGAATCGCGTGCTCGCAGAAGCGCAGCAGCGTCAACCTGCCGGAGCAGGAGCCCGAGTGCTCTACGCGCTGCAGGGTGCCACCGACCCACCGACATTCACGTTGTTCGTCAATCGCGAACTGAGCCAGCACTACCTGCGTTACCTTGAACGAGTGTTGCGTGAGAAGTTCGGGTTCGGCAGCACGCCGATCAAGATTCGCGTGCGGCGAAGGACGGAATAGCAGTGCCTTGGTGCGAGGATTGTTCCCGCTACTTCGCGCCCTCGGGTGTCCGCGCCGACGGCACGTGCGCGGATTGCGGACGATCGCTCGAGCCGGTCACGCCGAAGAACTTGGATCTGAAGAAGCTCACGACCGAAGACGAAAAGGCTCCTTGGCACTTCAAGTTGTTGGTGACGTTGCTCGTGCTCTACCTCGGCTGGCGCTTCGTCGAGCTGTTTCGTTGATCGACGGTAGGCTTGTCGCGCTACGGGCTGTAGCGCAGCTTGGTTAGCGCGCTTGTCTGGGGGACAAGAGGTCGTGGGTTCAAATCCCGCCAGCCCGACCAACCCTGATCCGGTGAACCCATAACCTGAGGCCCGTGATCGGCCTCGGGACTCTCGTGAACACGGCCACCGTCGCCGTCGGCGGCATCCTCGGCGTCCGCTTCGGCTCCCGTGTTCCGGAGCGAATGCGCGACTCAGTGGTCAAGGTGATCGGACTCGTCACCCTGTCGATCGGCCTCTCGGACATGCTCCGGACGGACAACGTGATCTTTCCGCTGATCGGCATGATCCTCGGCGTGATCATCGGTGAGCTGTTGCGGATCGACGAGGCGTTGGAGTCCCTCGGCTCCGTTCTCCAGCGGAAGTTCGCGGCGAAATCGGACGGCACGTCCTTCGTCAAGGGCTTCGCCACCGCCAGTCTGCTCTTTTGCATCGGGCCGTTGACGATCCTCGGGGCGATCGAGGACGGCTCGGGTGGCGCTCCTCGTCTATACATGATCAAGGCCTCGTTGGACGGCTTCATGAGCGTCGTCTTCGGCTCGCTTTACGGCATCGGTGCCGTGTTCAGCGCGGCGAGCGTGTTCGTCGTGCAGGGGCTGCTGACGCTGTTCGGAACACGACTCGACGAAGTGCTCGTGCCGCGCGTGGAACTGGAGCTGTACGCCGCGGGAGGAATCGCGGTGATGGCGATCGGCCTCAACCTGCTCGAGGTCACCAGGATCAGGTTGGGCTCGATGTTGCCAGGACTGATCACCACTCCGGTCTTGGTTGCGCTTTTCGCCGACGGCTTGCGACCCTGGTAGGCGAGCATGTGCGGACGCTTCGTACGTGTCCCGTCGACGACGGAAATCATGACGGCGTTTGAGGTGCAGACCGATCGTTCCGAGGTGACGTGGAAGCCCTCCTACAACGTGGCCCCCTCGCAGCGGATCCCCATCGTGTCGGGCCACCATCCACGGTTGCTCGACTGCGCCGTGTGGGGATTCCACGCTCCGTGGAAGGGCCCTACGTCGCTCGTGATCAATGCGCGGGTGGAATCGGTGTTCGAGAAACGTACGTTCCGACGATTCACGAGCGAAGGTCGCTGCGTGATCCCGCTGTCCGGATACTACGAGTGGTTGACCAATGAGGAGACCAAGCAGGATCTCGGACTGGGAAAAGGAAAGTTCCCCTTCTACATCACGGCCGATGACGACTCGCCGCTACGTCACGGCTCGATGATGGCCGCGGCAGGACTCATTTCCCGTGAGGACGGAGAATCGCGGTGTGTGCTGCTGACGAGATCAGCCAACCAGTCGATCGCCTGGATCCACGATCGGATGCCGCTGTTACTCGACTTGGAGGCGATGGGGGAGTGGTTGGGCCCGTCGCCCATGCCCGAAATCGGCACGGTGGTGGCTGCGAGCGAGGTCGACCTGCTCGCGACGCGGGCGAGTCGCTCGGTGAACAGTGTGCGGAACAACTCGGCGAGTCTGCTCGAGGCGGACGAACCCGACACGCTGTTCTAGGCAGGCATCCCAGTCCAGTGATCGTGTTACTTGGCGAGCGCCTCGCGCAGTGCGACGGCATGACTCGCCAACTGGTCGTGATCGACCGATTGGGCGGCATTGGCGAAGTCGAGCTGCCGCATCGAGTCGGTGGGTACGACGTGGATGTGACAATGGGGCACCTCGTAGCCGGCGACGATCAACCCCACGCGCGCAGGGGTGAAGACGCGACGCTGGGCATCGCCGATGCGCTTGGCGAGCAGGAACAGTCGCGTGGTCTCGCTTTCGTCGAGGTCCAGCCACTGATCGACCTCGCGGATCGGCACGACCAGCGTGTGCCCGGGAGCGAGCGGATTGATGGAGAGAAAGGCGATGACCTGCTCGTCGCGGTACACGAGATGAGCGGGGAGTTCTCCCGTGATGATCCGTGTGAAGATCGACGCCACTGGTCGAAGGGTAGTGGAGCCAGGGAGTGCTCGTCGTCGCTACAGTCGCCATCGTGCGCGTGATGACCGTTCCCAACTTGATCACGTTCATCCGCCTTTGTTGCCTGCCCGTGTTCTTGTGGCTGCTCTTCGGGCGCGAGTCCGTCGCAGGGTCCGCGTTGCTGCTCGGCGGCCTGGGCATGACCGACTGGGTCGATGGCTGGTGGGCTCGTCGGTTCGGACAGCAGTCGGAATTCGGTGCGATCTTCGACCCCACCGTGGATCGGCTCCTGTTCGTCGTCGCGTCCGTGTCGGTGATCGTGCATCCCGGTGTTCCCGACTGGTTCGTCGGCGCCATCCTCGTGCGAGAAACGGCGGTGGGTGCGATGATGGTGGTCGGCAAGGTTCTCGGAATGGCGCGATTTCCGGTCACGGCGCTGGGGAAGCGTTACACGTTCCTGCTGATGATCGCCATACCGCTTCTGCTTCTCGGGACGTCGGAACATCCGACCGCCGATCTTGCATGGGTCGTCGGCTGGGTATTCGGCGTACCCGGACTCTTACTCAGTTGGTACACCGCGGTGGACTACGTGCCCCGTGTGCGCGCAGCCGTCAGGGCCGGTCGCGCCGAGAGGGGAGTACGGTAGGGGCGTGTCGGAGTACGTGTTTTGCAACAACTGTGGGCACCGCAACCCGCCTCAGTCGTCGTTCTGCTCCGCTTGTGGGGCCGTCTTGGATCTGCCGGTCGCACGGACGATTTCGTTGCCCAAGGCTGACCCTATGCAGGACGCCGTCGGTGTCGACGACAACGTCCAAGTCGACCTTGCACAGATCGAATCCGGTACCGGCGTGTTGGTCGTTCGTTCGGGGGATCGTTCTGGGGAGCGCTTCTTGCTGCGCTCGGGCAGGGTCGACGTGGGGCGTCATCCGGACAGCGCGATTTGCTTGGACGACGTGACCGTGTCCCGTCGCCATGCATTGATCGAGATCGGAGACGGCGATTACCGGATCCAGGACATGGGCTCCCTGAACGGCACCTACATCAACCAGAATCGCATCGAATCGGGCGTGCTCCGTCATGGCGACGAGTTGCAAATCGGCAAATATCGCATGGTGTTCTTCGACGGACGGCAGTGAGGCAGTGGGGCGGTCGGTGAAGTGATGATGGACGAAAAGTCGTACCTGTCGATCGGTGAGGTGCTCGGGCTGTTGCTCGAAGAGTTTCCCGACGTGACGATCTCCAAGATTCGATTCTTGGAGAGTCAAGGATTGATCGAACCCGAGCGAACGGCATCGGGTTATCGCAAGTTCACCCAGGCCGAGATCGAGCGCTTGCGGTTCATCCTGCGCGAGCAACGGGAGAATTATCTCCCGCTCAAGGTGATTCGCACCCGGCTGGACAACGACACGAGTGACGGCATGGTTCGTCCCTATGACGCGACGGCTCCGCGTGGTATCGCCAACGTTCAAACGACGGCGAATCATCCGACGGCGAAAGCCACCGCAACGCGCAAGGCCCCACCGCGACCCGTCGTGACCGACGACACATCCTCGATGAGCAGGGGAGAGCTGATGTCCGAGGCGAAGGTCAACGAGACCGTTCTCGCAGGCGTCTTGGCGGCGGGCCTGATCAACCCGAAGAAGGTGGGGTCGGAGGAACTGTTCTCGCCGGCCGACCGTGAGATCTTGGAGATCGCGGCCCGTTTCATCGAGTTGGGTATCGACGCTCGACACTTGAAGACGGTGCGCCACACGGTGGAACGGGAGGCGGACCTCTACGAGCAGCGGATCCTGCCGTACCTTCGTCAGCGCAATCCGCAGTCACGCGAGCAGGCTCTTGCGATGGTCGATGAATTCGTCGATCTGGGCGAGCGGTTGCGGGCGAATTTGATGGCGCGCCTGATCAGACAGTTGTCCGAGGGTCGCTCCGGTAACGATTGATAATCTGCCGCTGTGTTGGTCGAACTGGAACTCGAGGGCGTGCGCTTGGAGGTGCCCTCCAGCGTCCCCGTGATGATGCTGCGCGAAGCGGCGGGAAAGCGACGTGTCATTCCCATCTACATCGGTGGGCCCGAAGCCTCGGCGATCCACTATGCGCTCGAAGGCATCGTGCCAGAGCGTCCGCTCACTCATGATCTGATGCTCAACATGATCGGCGAGCTGGGTCACCAGGTCGACAAATTGGTGCTCACCGAGGTCAAGGATCACACGTATTTCGCCGAGTTGTCTCTGGACGGAGGGGAGTACACGGTGTCGTGTCGTCCGTCGGACGGGGTGGCGGTAGCGATCCGCGCGGGGGTGCAGATCTTCGCCGCGGAAAGCCTGATGGAAGAGGTGGGG
>JBJTFU010000002.1:0-2696 GCA_046093585.1 Ilumatobacteraceae bacterium
GTTCGCCAACGACTTCGTCGTGATGTTCCTCGGCCTCGAGGTCATGAGTCTGTCGTTCTACTTGTTGACCGCAAGCGATCGTGACCGGGAGACGAGTGGCGAGGCCGGCCTCAAGTACTTCATCTTGGGTGGATTCGCCTCTGCCTTCTTTCTGTATGGCGTGGCGCTGATCTTCGGTGCCACTGGCTCGACGCGTCTCACGACCATCGCCGAAGTCTTCGCCGGCGAGATCGACCTCGAGGGGGGCACCATGCTGCTCGCCGGAGTGGCGCTCCTGCTCGTCGGCTTCGCGTTCAAGGTCTCACTCGTGCCGTTCCAGTCGTGGACACCCGACGTGTACCAAGGAGCGCCGACTCCCGTCACGGCGCTGATGGCGTCGGTGGGCAAGGTGGTGGCGTTCGTGGCGATGATTCGCGTCTTCACGGGAGCATTGGCTGTGCGGGCCGATGACTGGCGACCGGTCCTGTGGGTGTTGTCGGTCGTGACCCTCGTCGTCGGCTCGGCACTCGCGGTGGTGCAGCGCGACGTGAAGCGGATGCTCGCGTTCTCGTCGATCAGCCACGCCGGATTCATCCTCGTGGGAGTGGTAGCGGCAGCGACGAACGAGGATGGCACTCGTGCGTCGCTTGCCTATCTCGCCGTCTACGCCGTGCTGGTGGTGGGAACGTTCGCCGCGGTGTCGACGGTGGCTGGTTCGGGTGACTCGGGCACGACGCTCGATGACCTGCGTGGTCTCGCCAAGGCACGACCTGTGCTGGGGTTGGGGATCACCGTGCTGCTCCTGGCCCAGGCTGGCGTGCCCCTGACGAGTGGATTCGTGGCCAAGTTCGGCGTGATCCAGTCTGCGGTCGGAGCGGAGAACTACGTGCTGGCGGTGTTGGCAATGTTGGCGGCCGTGATCGCCGCCTACCTCTATCTACGGATCATGGTGAGCATGTGGCTGCAGGAAGGTGATCGCTCGTTCGACAGGCCAGCGATCGGGACGAGACTCGTCCTCGTGGCCGCGGTGGCACCGACCCTCGTGATCGGGTTCTTCCCCGATCTGTTGTTGAAACTCGTCGAGTCGATCTAGGTCAAGTCGACTTAGTACCGACCCCACAAGGGGTCGTTCGGCATGTGTTGCTCGACGAGCGTCACGTCCTCCGGTGAGTCCACCGAGAACGAATGTCGGTTGGGGTATTTGGCGACGTACTGGCTGTAGGGCATGTCGAGGATGCGATTACTGTCGCACGATTCGAGTTGCTCGAGCCGCGTCTCGGGGAACTGGGTGAACTCCTGCAGTTGCTTCCAGCGGAAGGCGAAGATGCCATGGATCCGCAGTGCCCCCAACGAGGGCGAGAAACCGTCCTTGGCGTAGGGAATCGGTGACCGCGACGTGTAAAGCACCTCGTCCTGATCGTTGGCGATCAACTTCACGATGTTCGGGTTGTGCCACAGGTCCTCATCGTGAATCTCCATCGCGAGAACGGTTGCCGAGATGTGTCGATGTTCGGTGATCGGCTTGATCACCGCATCGATCATTTCGGGCTCGAGCATCGGCTCGTCACCTTGGACACAGACGACGATGTCGTCTCCGTGGAAGAGAACCTCGTCGCCGATGCGATGGTGATGCTGATGGAGCGCTCGAAGCTCTTCGTCGAGGGAGGCGGGGCCGTCGGACTCTCCGCACTCATGGCGGGCAAGATCGAACTGAGTGCCACGGGAGTCAATTGCCTCGTGCTCTCCGGTGGCAACGCCGACATCGGGCTGATCCCCAACCTGATTCGCCGACACGAGACGAAGGTGGACAGACGGCTGATCCTTGCCGCACGTCTTCCCGATCGTCCTGGTGCACTCGTCGACCTCCTGAAAGTCTGTGCGGACCTCAGTGCAAACATCATCGAACTGCAGCACGTCCGCGAAGGGATCGAACTGCACGTGAGAGAGACGATGATCCGACTGGTTCTCGAGACACGTGGGGCCGACCACGCCGCGGAGATCAGGGCGGGACTTGAGAATCTTGGTTACCTGACCGAACACTCCTGAAGAACTTGTTGAACAACTAGATTCCATTCCCGGCATGAAAAAAATCGGCATCATTCCCGTCCGTATGGCTGCATCGCGGTTCCCCGGCAAACCGCTCTACCCCATCCTCGGCAAGCCGATGGTCGAACACGTCCACGCACGGGCAACCATGTACGGGGGTTGGGATGCGCTCGTCGTGGCGACGTGTGACGATGAGATCCGCCAGGCGTGCGAAGAACGCGGCTACACGGTGATCATGACGGGTGATCACCACACCCGCGCACTCGATCGGGTGGCCGAAGCGGCGACCAAGGTCGTGGGCGGAGTGAACGACGACGACATCGTCGTCTGTGTCCAAGGTGACGAGCCGATGCTCGAGCCCGAAATGATCGATGCGGTGATCAAGCCGATCACCGAACATCGGCACATCTCGGCAACCGTTCTCGCGATGGAGATTCACGATGAGGATCTGTGGCACAACCCGAACATCGTGAAGTTGATCGCCAACGATCAGGACGAAGTGCTGTACACCTCGCGAGCGCCCATCCCCTATGCGAAGGACGGCTTTTCACCCGAGTTGGGTGCGCTTCGTATCCACGGCATCTTCGCCTTCCACTGGAAGCAGCTGCAGGAATTCACACGCTTTCCGGAGACCCGCCTCGAACAACTCGAGTCGTGCGACAGCAACCGCA
>JBJTFU010000003.1:0-6328 GCA_046093585.1 Ilumatobacteraceae bacterium
CCCCAGACATTGCGAGAACGGTAGTCATGTCGGAGCGTCGATCGACAATCCTGGACCGATCGGCGAGGGATGATGGTAATTTGCCCGTCGTGAGCGGGCGGTTGGTGTTGCAGGGTGGTGCCCCATTCGTGGGCAACGACGATCTCGATCGACAGCTGGTCCAAGGGTTGCGGGGCCCCATAGCCGTGTTGCCGACCGCGGACGCCTTCGAGGGGCCGGAGAAGATGATCGAAGCCGCTCGGTCGTGGGGCGAGCGACTCGGCGTGCAGGTGCAAGCGGTCGAGGTGTATTCGCGAGCCGGCGCAATGGAGTCGGCACATGCCGAGTCACTGCAGCACGCAGCCGCCGTGTGGGTCGTGGGTGACTCTCCGATCCATCTGCGCTCGTGCATCAAGGACACTCCGGTGTTCGACGCCCTCGCTTGGCAGGCGACCAATGGTTTGCTCGTCGCGGTTGCGGGAAGTGCGGCGGCGATGTGCGACCCGATGGTCGATCCGCGAGGAGGCGCTTACGCCCTCGGTCTCGGTCTCGTGACCAAGCTGGCGGTCATTGCCGAGAGCGAGAAGTGGCCGAAGGATCGCTTGCAGCGCAGTCTGGACCTCGCCAACACCACCGTGGTGGAAGTGCCGACGGGTAGCGCGCTCGAACGTTCTTCAGGAGTGTGGAAGATGCACGGTGACGTGACCGTGCACGGGGAACTGCCGAACTAGCCCTCGACGATCGTGACCGAATTGATCACGATCGGCTCGAGTGGTGGCACACCGTTGCTCTCGGGGTTGCCCGCAGCGTCGAGCGCCGGCACGGTGGTCTCCAGACCCTTGGTAACTTGCCCGAACAGCGTGTACTGCGGTGGCAGAGACGCGCCGTCCTCGCCGGTGATCACGAAGAACTGTGAACCGTTCGTGTTGGGGCCGGAGTTGGCCATCGCGATAGAGCCCACCTTGTATTCGCCCTGTGCAGGAAGTTCATCGGCGAATTGATATCCCGGGCCACCGGAGCCGGTGGCGGTGGGGTCGCCACACTGCACGACGAAGTTGGGGATCGCGCGGTGGCACTGCGTGCCATCGAAGTACTTGTAGCGGGCGAGCGTGACGAACGAATTGACTGCGAGCGGGGCCTTCGTCTGGTCGAGCTGGATGGTGAAGTCGCCCTTGTTGGTGCTGATCAGGGCGGTGTAGGTGACACCATCTTCGATGCACGTGGGTGGTGCCTTCTCGAACTGCGCGGCTCGTTCCTCGGAGCCATCCGTGGCGGGACATGGAGTGTCGCCCGTGACCGTGCGACCTTCGAGCGGCGCGATGGAGTTGGTCGTCACGGGAGCGGCTTCGGTGGTGGTGGGCGCGTCTGCGGTCTGGTTGCCACCAGTGACGCTGAAGATGCCGGCCACGCTCACCACGATCGCAAGGACGATGAAAATGCGCACCACGTTGCGTTGGGTACGCCGACGCTTGTTGGCCCTCGCCAATTCGCTCAGTCGCTTCTGGCGGTTTTCCTTTTTCCTGCTGCGCTTGTCCGTACCCATCGAACCGTCAGGCTAGCCACGCACGACTAGCGTGAAGCATCTGTGACGCTCATTGTGCAGAAGTTCGGTGGCACTTCGGTGGCCGATCCGGACCGCATGAAGAACGTGGCGCGACACGTCGCCGAGACCCGCAAGCAAGGCAACGACGTCGTGGTGGTGGTGTCGGCGATGGGCAAGGCCACGGACAACCTCGTGGAATTGGCACGTCAGGTGTCGAGCAACCCGCAGGGTCGTGAGATGGACATGCTGCTCACGACGGGTGAACGGATCTCGATGTCCTTGTTGTGCATGGCGCTCAACGATCTTGGGTGCGAGGCGATGAGCTTCACGGGAAGTCAGGTTGGCATCATCACCGACACGTCACATACCAAGGCCAAGATCCTCGAGATCAAGGGTGATCGTGTACGCGAGGCCCTCGCCCAAGGGAGGGTGGCGGTGATCGCCGGGTTTCAGGGAGTGAGCACCGAGCGTGAAGTCACCACGCTCGGCCGAGGAGGTAGCGACACCACTGCAGTGGCGATGGCTGCAGCGTTGAACGCGGACGTATGTGAGATCTACACGGACGTGACCGGGGTCTTCAGCGCCGACCCGCGCATGGTGCCGCAGGCGCGCAAACTCGGTTGGCTGAGTTTCGACGAGATGCTCGAGATGGCGGGCGCGGGAAGCAAGGTGCTCGCCCTGCGCAGTGTGGAGTTCGCCCGCAACCACGACGTTCCGATCCACGTGCGATCGAGTTTCACGTGGGAGCAGGGCACATGGGTTTCTGGCGAAGACAACGAGGGGAGACGAAAGATGGAAGACCCGATCATTTCCGGGGTGGTGCACGACGTAGGGGAGTCGAAGATGACGCTCCTCGGCGTACCCGACAAGCCGGGCGTGTCCGCGCTCCTCTTCGAGTCGTTGGCCAAGGCCAACGTGAACGTCGACATGATCGTGCAACACACCTCGATAGAAGGAACCACCGACCTCTCCTTCACGTTGCCGATGGCCGACGTGAAGACGGCCGAGCCGATCCTCGATGCAGTGGCGAAGCAGGTGGGTGCAACGGGCGTCACACAGGACGACAACATCGCCAAACTCTCACTCGTCGGTGCCGGCATGAAGTCGAGCCCCGGAATCGCCGCCAAGATGTTCCGCGTCCTCGCCGACAATCAGGTCAACATCGAGATGATCTCGACGTCGACGATCCGCATCTCCGTGGTGGTGCGACGTGAGCATCTGCAGACCGCCGTGCGCGCCTTGCACACGGCGTTCGACCTCGATAGCGGTGAGGACTACTCGGCACCGTTGCCTGAGCGGAAGTAGTCGGCGAACAAGACGATGACCAAGCGAACACAGTTCGTGCCGTGGAAGACGGCGGGGAACAAGACGGAGTCGAGCCTGACTGCGGACGACGTGGTGCGCACCACCGGGTGGGTGTTCAACAATGAGACGGGTACTGCGCTCACCCTCGGCGAATTCGTGGCCACGGGCGAGAAGGAAGTGCGTCGTTACATGCGACAGTTCGAGCTGCCCGAGGAGAACCTGGCCAGCCAGACCCTCCTCGAGATCGGCAGTGGTATCGGTCGGATGACTGCACCGTTCACGCGCATCTGTGGGCAGGTGGTGGCAGCCGACATCGACGCCGCATTCCTCGAGCGGTGTCGGGAGACGGTGGCCAAGCATGGTCGACCCGAGCGCCTGCGCACCGTGCACGTGGCTGATGGCCGAACGATCTCACTCGCCGACCAGAGCGTGGATGTGGCGTTCTCATACATCACGCTCCAACACTGTGAACGCAGCGATGCGCTCTCGCTGACGAACGAAGCAGTGCGAGTCACGCGTGACGGCGGGCGAGTCGTCTTGAACTATCGATCGTGGGTGCCGTTGGATGCGGCGCTCGTGCCCCTCGGCGTGTTGATGCGCGTCCTGTGGAAGTTGCCGCGTGTCGGCAAGGTGCTCGCCTCGATGCGTTGGACCACGCGGTTGGGCTGGCAGGCCAATCGCCTCGGTCCAGACGAGGTGCTCGACGCATTGAAGGCCGGTTCCGCGTGGTCGCGTGTGGCGAGGGCCTCCGTTCATCATTCGCCCCGCCTGGTCCGCAAGGTGCAGCACGCGGAGGTGGCAGTGTCACCGCTCAAGCGAGTCAACCGCAGCCATTGGTGGCTGAGCCTGGAACTGAAGTGAACCACCGCCTGTCGCTCGAAGCGATCGAACGAGCGGCACGCACGATCGACCCCGTGTTCCTCGACTCGCCGCAGTTCGAGAGTGAGCCGCTCTCGGCGGCGATCGGCACGCGTCTGATGCTCAAGGTGGAGACGTTGAACCCGATCCGCAGCTTCAAAGGCCGAGGTGCGGACTTCTTCGTTCGCGAGAACCTGCAAGCACTCGCGGGAATCGACCTCGTGTGTGCGACGGCCGGCAACTTCGGCCAAGCGATGGCCTATGCCTGCCGTACGCAACGGCGATCGATCGTGATCTATGCCGCCGAGAATGCCAACCCGTTGAAGGTGGCTCGGATGCGTGCGCTCGGTGCCGAAGTTCGTCAAGTTGGCGACAACTTCGACTCGGCCAAGGAGGCGGCCAAGGGGTTCTGCGTCGAGACCGGTGCACGCTTCGTCGAGGACGGATTGGACGTGGCGATTTCGGAAGGCGCGGGGACGATCGCCGTGGAGATGGCCCGCAATGCCGAATTCGCGAGGTTGCTCGTTCCTCTCGGGAATGGTGCCTTGATCGGTGGCGTGGCGCGATGGATGAAGGCAACGAGACCCGACATCGAAATCGTGGGCGTGTGCAGCACGGGAGCAGATTCGATGCACGCCTCGTGGCACGAGCGCAAGGTGGTCAATCGACCGTCGATTTCGACGATCGCGGATGGCATCGGCGTGCGCACTCCCATTGCCGAAGCGCTCGACGACATGAGGGGGATAGTCGACGACGTGATCCTGGTGTCGGATGAGTCAATCGTTGCTTCCATGCGCCTGGCTTTCGAGCACGCAGGACTCGTCACCGAACCCGCGGGAATGGCGGGAGTTGGTGCGTTGCTCGAGCACGCCTCGCTTCGTGGCACTGCTACCGCAACGATCGTGTGCGGCAGCAACGTCACGCGCGAGCAAGCGCAGAAGTGGTTGTTCGACAACTAACCTGCTCCCCGTGCATGTAGGAATCGTCGGCGCAACGGGAATGGTGGGCACGGTGATGCGCCGCCTGTTGGCCGAGCGCAACTATCCCGTCGATTCGCTGCGATTCTTCGCCTCTGCTCGTTCGGCGGGCCAGAAAGTGACGTGGAAAGACCGCGAGATCACGGTGGAGGACGCGTCGACGGCAGATCCGAGCGGCCTCGACGTCGTGTTGTTCTCTGCTGGTGCCACCACCTCGCGCAACTTGGCGGAGAAGTTCGCCAACGCTGGCGCGATGGTGATCGACAACTCGTCTGCGTGGCGAATGAACCCCGACGTGCCCTTGATCGTGGCTGAAGTGAACCCCGATGACGTGAAGTCCGCGAAGAAACGGATCATCGCCAATCCCAACTGCACCACCATGGCGGCGATGCCGGTGTTGAAGCCGCTGCATGATCGAGCGCAGTTGGTGCGTCTAGTGGCGAGCACATACCAGGCAGTGAGCGGCGGTGGCGTTGCAGGCGTCGAGGAACTCGACGTGCAGGCACGAGCCGTGGTGGACGGAGCGGACGCTCTCACGTACGACGGTACGGCGCAGGAGTTTCCACCGCCGACGAAGTTCGCCAAGCCGATCGCCTTCAACGTGCTGCCGTTGGCAGGTTCTCTCGTGGATGACGGCTCGTTCGAGACCGATGAGGAGCAGAAATTGCGCAACGAGAGTCGCAAGATCCTGCACATCCCCGACCTGCGCGTGTCGGGTACGTGCGTTCGTGTTCCCGTGTTCACCGGTCACTCACTCAGCATCAATGCCGAGTTCGCCAAGCCGATCACCCCGTTCGAAGCGTCGGAATTGTTGGCCAATGCGCCAGGCGTAGCGCTCGAGGACGTCCCGACACCGCTCGGTGCCGCAGGGCGCGATCCGAGTTACGTGGGACGCATTCGGCAGGATGCGAGCGTCGATGGCCACCGCGGGCTCGTGTTGTTCATCTCGAACGACAACCTCCGCAAGGGTGCTGCGTTGAACGCCCTGCAAATCGCCGAACTGTTGATCTAGTTCTCAGAAACCACGAAGCGGCAAGTTGGGCCGCTGCAACCAGTTGTCGCTCGGATAGTCACACGCTCCGTCGATTGCGTGCACGGTGTAGGCGTGTCGTGGCTTGTCGGAGGTGTTCGGTCCACTGAGATGGGGCAGCGTCCCGTGCAACACCACGAGCGTCCCTCGCGGCGCCTCGAGTGGCACCAGACCTTCGGTGGGGTACGGCGTGGGATCGAGTACCTCGGTGATCGTGGCGGTGCGGTCTTCGTTCAATCTCGAACGAGTCTTCACGGGGATGCGATGTCCACCAGGGAGCGCCCACATGCAGCCGTTCTCGGTGGTGGCGTCGTCGATCGCGACCCAGAAGCCGATCACCGACGCAGGTTCGGTCCACAGGTAGGTGTGATCGGTGTGGCAATTCACCTCGCCGCCGATGCGCGGTTGCTTGAAGATGTACATCGACTGCAAGAGGAGTGGGTCATCCATCCCTACGGCAGTGGCGACTGCCTGCATCTCCGGTGTTCGACTGAACGAGTCGAACACCGGGTCCAAGTCGTGCATCGCGTGACCGAGCTTGTTCAGACTGAGGTGTGCACGGCTGCGCAGCGCGCCGGTCGAGTCGAACGCATCTTTTTCGAAGAAGCAACGAATCTTGTCGCCGCTCTCCAGGAA
>JBJTFU010000004.1:0-7263 GCA_046093585.1 Ilumatobacteraceae bacterium
TGTCCGACAAGTCGGGTTCGTTCCCCGATCAGTTGTCCGGCGGGCAGCAACAGCGTGTGGCAATCATTCGCGCGTTGGCCATGCGACCCGAGGTGCTGTTGCTCGACGAGATCACGAGCGCCCTCGATCCGGAACTCGTCGGCGAGGTACTCGACGTCGTGCGCGAGTTGAAGGGAAGCGGTATCACCATGTTGTTCGCGACACATGAGATGTCGTTTGCCCGCGAAATCAGCGACCGTGTGTGTTATCTCGACTCGGGCACGATCGCCGAATCCGGAACGCCGCGCGAGATCTTCACCTCCCCTGCCAACGAGCGAACGCGGCAATTCCTCGCTCGCGTGCTGAGGAGTCAGCGCGGCGACTGAGCGTCAACTGGGCAGGACGTGGTTCGAAAACTGGTCGCGCAACGTCTTCTTGGAGAACTTTCCCACGCTCGTCTTCGGCACCTCGGCGATGAACACCACGTCGTCTGGCACCTGCCACTTGGCGAGTCTCGGTCGCACGTGGTCGAGCACGTCGTCCACCGACATCGTCTCGCCGTCTTTCAGCACCACACATGCGAGCGGACGCTCCGACCATTTGGGGTGTGGCACACCGATCACGGCGGCTTCCTTGATCTTCGGGTGCGACATCAATTCGTTTTCCACCTCCACCGACGAGATCCACTCACCGCCCGACTTGATCAAGTCCTTGGTTCGATCCACCAGTCGGATCCGCCCCTTCGGGTCCACCGTGGCGACGTCTCCCGTGCGCAACCAGCCGTCGGCAGTGAAACTCTCCTGTGCTCGTTCATCGTTGTAGTACGTCGCGGCGATCCAGTTGCCTCGGCATTGCAATTCACCCGAAGTCTCTCCGTCCCACGGCGTCGGGTTGGTGGTACCGGGTTCCACGACGCGGGCGTCCACACCGAAGGAGATTTGGCCGACGGTGGTGCGTAACTCGGCCTGTTCCTCCACGCTCAGTCGCTGGTCCTCGCTGCTCAGCGAACAGACGGCCGCGATCGGACTGGTCTCGGTCATCCCCCACGCCTGCAGGATCGGCATCCCGATCGCCTCGCGGTAGGCCTCACTCAACGCCTTGGGCACCGCCGATCCTCCACAGGGGATCGCCCGCAACGCACTCGTGTCACGCCCCTTCAACTCGGGCAACACCGCCATCCAAATCGTCGGTACACCGGCCGCCACGGTCACGTTTTCCTCGACGATCAGGTCTGCAATCGCCTTACCCGACAAGTCCGGCCCCGGCATGACGAGGCTGGCCCCACTCGCCACCGCGGCGTGGGCGAGCCCCCATGCATTGGCATGAAACATCGGCACGACAGGCAAGATCACGTCGGACTCGCGAGCACCGAGTGAGTCCACGGTCATCGCGCCCATCGTGTGCAGGAAGGTCGAGCGGTGGCTGTACACCACACCCTTCGGGTTGCCCGTGGTGCCGCTCGTGTAACACATGCTCGCAGCCTGGTTCTCGTCGGAGATCTCGAACTCGACACCTGGCGTGCCTTTGAGCAAACCTTCGTAGTCGTGCAACTCCATGCCCTTCACCGAGTCGGGTAGTTCACCCTTGCCGTCGTCCATCACCACCAGGTGCTTGACGGTGGTGAAGGTGGGAAGCAATGGCGCCAACGCTGCGAACAGGGAGCGATCCACGAAGATCACTTCGTCCTCGGCATGGTTCACGATGTACGTGAGCTGCTCGGGAAAGAGTCGGATATTCAAGGTATGGGCGACGCGTCCCGTGCAAGGTGGAGCGAAGTACAACTCGAGGTGTCGCGCACTGTTCCACGCGAAGGTGCCCACCCTCCCGTGCTTGGAGATCTGCAACTTGTCGAGCACTCCGCCGAGTTGGCGAGTGCGCGCTGCCCACTCCGTGTAATTGGTGCGTTCCCTGCCGACGGCCGTCGCCGTGACGATCGTCTTGGTGCCGTGGTACTTCTCGGCCCGTTCGAACAGATGCGCCAGCGTCAGTGGCGTCTGCTGCATCAACCCCTTCATTGACACCCCCAGTGTCTTTTCGATCGAGACGTGCGCTCACGGAGAACCTACACAAGTCGGCTACCGTGCTCCGAATGCGCAAGTTCGTGCTCGGGTTCACGACGATGCTCTTCGTCATCGGCACGATCGGCAGCAACATCGGTCCGGCGTTGGTGGACGAGAATCCCATGCTCGTCATTTCATTGAGTTCACGAAATCGCAATCTGTTCGGCTCCGTTCCCTACATCGATCCCCTCGCCTATTCGCTGATCGGTTTCAGCCGTGTGCTGATCGCCGGTGTCGCGCTGTACCTCGTTGGTCGCTGGTACGGAGGTCGCGCACTGTCGTGGGTGGAGGGCAACGTCGGCGAACTGCCAGCCGTCTACCGATGGACGGAACGAGCCGTCGACCGATTTGGCTGGCTGGCCCTCGTGGCAATGCCTGGAAGCAACATCGTCTGCCTGCTCGTGGGTCATCGGCGGATGCGCCCGACCTCGTTCCTCCTCATGATCTCGCTCGGCATCGTTATCAAGCTGATCACCCTGTGGGTGGGCGGCAAGATCTTCGAAGACCAGATTCGTTCGTTCCTCGAGGCCATCGAGCGATATCAGTGGTGGGTCGTGATCGCCCTGTTCGGAGTGAGTTTCTTGCAGTCGGCTAGGCGCGGTCGCCCACGCCCCGAGTAGTTTCAGCGGGAACGAGTCAGCAGCAATCAGACAGCAGTAATCAGACAGCAGTAATCAGAATAGGAGTCGCCATGGCCGCCAAGAAGCGCGCAAAGAAGTCCCCCAAGAAGTCGTCCCGCACGACGTCGAGGAAGTCCGCCAAGAAGTCACCAGCGAAGAAGAAGGCGGGCAAGACGAAGAAGTCCGCCAAGAAGGTCGGCACTCAGGTCGCCCTCGGTGGCAACCCCGTGCACACCGTCGGCGCGCTGCCCAAGGTGGGTGCCAAACTGCCCTCGTTCACGCTCACGACCGGCGACTTGCAGGATGTCTCGAACAAGGACTTCGCCGGCACACGCGTGATCTTCAACATCTTTCCGTCGATCGACACGAACACGTGTGCCACGAGCACGCGCACCTTCAACTCACTCGTCGGCAGCCTGAAGAACACCGAGGTTTGGTGCGTCTCTGCCGACCTGCCCTTCGCCCAGAAACGTTTCTGCGGCGCGGAGGGCCTGAACAACGTGAAGACGGCCTCCACCTTCCGCTCCGACTTCGGCAAGACCTTCGGAGTCACCCTGCGCGACAGCGTGCTAAAGGGCGTGCTCGCCCGTGCCATCGTCGTCGCCGACGAGAAGGGCAAGATCCTGCACACCGAGATGGTGAGCGAGATCGCCAAAGAGCCGAACTACGACGCTGCGGTCAAAGCGCTCGGCTGAGCGACAGCGACTAGATACCGAGAAGGTCGTCGAGGCCGAGGGTCACGCCCTTGCGCCCGCCGATCTTCTTGCATGCCAGCACCACACCCGGCATGAAACTGACGCGGTCGACCGTGTCGTGACGAATGGTCAAGGTCTGCCCCTGAGTGCCGAGCACCACCTCTTGGTTGGCCACCGCTCCGCGCATACGGATGGCGTGGATCGGAATGTTGCCCGGTCCCTTCGCTCCTCGCGCCCCGGGGATGGCTTCGTGCGTCGTGGGATCGTTCGCCCACGACGAGTTCGTCGCGGCCATGCGCTGGGCAGTCGCGATCGCCGTGCCCGACGGCGAGTCGGCCTTGCCATCGTGATGGATCTCGACGATCTCGGCGGTGTCGAAGAATGGTGCGGCGAGCTCAGCGAAGCGCATCATCAACACCGCGCCGATCGCAAAGTTCGCCGCGATCAGACAGTTGCTGGATCCGAACACCGAGCGGAACGACTCGATGTCGCCGGCGCTGAACCCCGTCGTGCCCACGACTGCGTGCATGTCGTGCATGGCAAGCCAGGGCAACGTCACGCGAGCGGCTTCGGCAACGGTGAAATCCACCACGACCTGGGCGCCAGCGTCGGCGAGCGCCTTCAGTTCGCCTGCAATGCGCAGCCCGTGCACCTCGGCACCGGGCTTGGCCGGGTCGACAGCGGCCACGAGTTCGAGGTCCGGATCGGCGGCGACGGCATTGCACACCGTCGCCCCCATCCGACCTGCTGCACCGACGACTCCGACCTTGATCATGGTCGCGACGCTACTCCCCTGCCTGTTGGCTAGTTGCCGGAGCCGAATTCGCTGTCGAATTCGTCTTCGAAACTCACCGACACGGCGTTGTCGGGGCCACTGTCGCGGGCACCGCGATCGTCACGGCCACCACGGTCGCTACGACCACCACGGTCACCACGACCACCACGATCGTCACGGCCACCACGGTCGCTACGACCACCACGGTCACCACGACCACCACGATCGTCACGGCCACCGCGATCGCTACGGCCACCACGGTCGCTACGACCACCACGGTCACCACGACCACCACGATCGTCACGGCTGCGCTCACGCGGAGCCTCGCCGCTTCCCTTCATCGGCTCACCGGTCTCCGGATCGATGAGCGAGAGGCTCACCTTGCCGCGGTCGTCGATGTCGTCCACGCGAACAGTCACCTCGTCACCGAGGTTGAGCACGTCTTCCACCTTGGAGATTCGCTGACCGTTGCCCAACTTGGAGATGTGGACGAGACCGTCGCGACCCGGGAGGATGTTGACGAATGCGCCGAACTGGGCGACGTTGACGACTCGACCCTTGTAGGTCGCGCCAAGTTCCGCGGTCGGCGGCTCGACGATCGCCATGATGCGTGACTTCGCATCGTCCACCTTCTGCATGTCGGGCGAGCCGATGGTGATGATGCCCTGAGCACCGTCATCGCTGACGTTGATCTCGGCACCGGTCTCCTGCTGGATGGTGTTGATGACCTTGCCCTTGGGTCCGATCACTTCGCCCACCTTGTCCAGCGGAATGGTGAAGGTGATCACCTTCGGAGCACTGGCTGCGAGCTCGGTGCGCGGCGAACCGATGGTCTGGTTCATCACGTCGAGGATCTTCAACCGGGCTTCCTTGGCCTGCTGCAACGCCGCGGCGAGCACGTCACTCGGAATGCCGTCGATCTTGGTGTCGAGCTGCAACGCGGTGACCGCGTCCGAAGTACCGGCGACCTTGAAGTCCATGTCACCGAAGGCATCTTCGGCACCAAGGATGTCGGTGAGCGTCGTGTACTTGCCACCGTCGAAGATCAGACCCATCGCGATACCGGCGACGGGGGCCACGATCGGCACACCGGCGTCCATCAACGAGAGGCTCGAGGCACACACCGAGGCCATCGACGTGCTGCCGTTGGACGACAACACTTCGCTGACGAGACGCAGCGTGTAGGCGAACTTCTCCTGGTCGGGCACCACGGGGAAGAGCGCGCGCTCGGCGAGCGCTCCGTGTCCGATCTCGCGTCGCTTCGGGCTACCTACGCGACCCGTCTCGCCGTTGGCCCACGGGGCCATGTTGTAGTCGTGCATGTAGCGCTTGGACGTCTCCGGCGTGATCGAGTCGATCATCTGGTTCATCTTCGGCATGGCCATCGTCAGCACGTTGAGTACCTGCGTCTCACCGCGCTGGAAGAGTCCCGTGCCGTGCGCCGTCGGAATCAAACCGACCTCGGCGGACACCGCACGGAGATCCTTCGGTGTGCGACCGTCGATACGGACCCCATCTTCCACCACGCGCTTGCGCACCAGTTTCTTGGTCAACGAGCGAACGGCTTCCTTGATCTGCTTCTCTTGGCCGGCGAACTGACCGGGCTGGTCGGACGTTCCGGCGAGTGCCGCCAAGGTGTCGGCCGTTGCCGCATCGATCGCCGCGTTGCGCTCCGCCTTGAGGGCGATGCGAATCGCCGGCTGCAGCATGTCGGTGGCGACACGCTCGACGGCTGCGAACAGCTCGTCGGAGTAGTCGGGGACCGGCGTGTACGAGAGCGGCTCGATCGGACCGCGGGTGGCGATCACACTGGCGACCAACTGGCGCTGCAGCTTGATCGACTCCTTGATCCACTGCTTCGACGCGTCGAGGCCGTCGGCAATCACTTGCTCGTCCACCTTCGGTGCGCCGTCGCCGTAGTACGTGAAGCTCTTCTCCGTGCCCCCGGCTTCCACCATCATGATGGCGACGTCTCCGTTGTCGAGCTCACGCCCGGCAACGACGATCTCGAAGGTCGACTCCTCACCCTCGTTGAACGTGGGGTGTGCGATCCACTTGCCGTCCTGCCCATAGGCGAGACGTACGGCACCGATCGGGCCGTCGAACGGGATTCCGCTCACCATCAACGCAGCGGAGGAAGCGTTGATCGACAACACGTCGTGCGGGTTGACCTGGTCGGCACCGATCACGGTGATCACGATCTGGGTCTCGTTGCGGTAACCGTCCGGGAATGCGGGGCGCAGCGGGCGGTCGGTGAGGCGACAGGTGAGGATCGCCTGCTGACTCGGACGACCTTCGCGGCGGAAGAACGATCCGGGGATCTTGCCGGCTGCATACGCGCGCTCTTCTACGTCCACCGTGAGGGGGAAGAAGTCGATGCCGTCACGAACACCTTTGGCGGCATTGGCGGTGGCGAGCACTGCGGTGTCACCGATCTTGGCGACGACTGCACCTTGGGATTGGAGGGCGAACTTGCCCGTCTCGAAGGTGAGCTGTTTGTCGGTGCCTGAGATCGGCGCCGATACGGAAATGGCCTCGGCCATGTTGATTTCCTTTCGTTCCCTAGTCGGTTCTCGACTCGGGTGTCATGGAACGACCAACCGATTCCCAGTCGGCCCGGTCGCGATTCGCACCGCGGCAGAGCCGACTGACAACCGGCCCTGGGCCGTTCGTCTAATTGTTTGGAGAGTCGTCTGGCTGATGCTCAGCGACGCAAGCCGAGGTCATCGAGCAACTTGCGGTACTTCTCGATGTCGCGGGCCTTCACATAGTCAAGCATTCGGCGACGACGGCCGACCATCATCAACAGACCACGACGGCTGTGGTGGTCCTTGTCGTGACTCTTCAAGTGTTCGGTCAACGAGTTGATTCGTTCGGTCAAAAGTGCAATCTGCACTTCCGGCGAGCCCGTGTCGGTCGCGTGCGTCCTGTGCTTGGCGATGGTGTCGCTCTTTGGCGCAGTAGCCATGATTCTCTCTGCCTTTCTGGTTCCCACTGTGGGAAGTCGGATCGGTCGCCTGGGCCTGATTGCCCTTGGCATCACAACGGAGCATCGAGCCCCACTGGACCCCCACACCCTACCGACGAGCGACATGGCTTCCCCCATCGACCCGAAACCCCGCTCAGTAGTGTGA
>JBJTFU010000005.1:0-3091 GCA_046093585.1 Ilumatobacteraceae bacterium
GCCGTCGAGGTTGCCTCCGTGCCACTGTTCATCAGTCGCACGCGCTCACAGCTCGGCACCCGCTCGGAAATCGCTTCGGCGAGTTTCATCTCTCGCGGTGTCGGAGCACCGAACGAGGTCCCGTCACCGACGGCTGCACGAATCGCCGCAGTGATTGCGGGATGGGCATGCCCGAGGATGACCGCGCCATAGCTCTGCACCAAGTCGACGTAACGCTTGCCTTCGACGTCTTCGATGAAGGCTCCCTCGCCGCGTGCCACGACGTACGGCTCTCCACCGACGGCTCGGAACGCCCTGATCGAGGAGTTCACGCCACCGGGGATGACCCTCGTGGAGCGCTCGAACAACTCGTGGTTCGAACCGACGCCCGCACCGACGCACGTCGTCGGGCTGCACCCCTTGGCCACGCACGCCGTCGGGTCGCAAAATGGAATCGCGCCAACCGTCATTGGGAGAGCTCTGCGAACCATCGCGCAAAGTACGTGAGGATGATGTCGGCACCCGCACGCTTGACCGCGGTCAACTGTTCGACGGCGACGACGTCATGGTCGATCCATCCGTTGGCGGCGGCGGCCTTGATCATCGCGTACTCGCCACTCACGTGATACGCAGCGACCGGCAGGTTCACGCGTTGGCGGACCTGGGCGATGATGTCGAGATAGCTCAGCGCCGGCTTGACCATCACGATGTCGGCACCCTGCTGGATGTCCTCTTCCACCTCACGCAACGCCTCGCGCGCGTTGCGCCAGTCCTGCTGATACGACTTGCGGTTTCCGCCGCCGACGATCATTACGTCGACCGCGTCGCGGAACGGGCCGTACAGCCCCGACGCGTACTTGGCCGAATACGCCATGATCGCGACGTCGGAAAATCCTGCTCCGTCGAGAGCGGATCGAATAGCACCGACTTGACCGTCCATCATCCCGCTCGGCGCAACGACGTGTGCTCCGGCAGTGGCCTGCGCGAGCGCCGCACGACAGTAGATGTCGAGCGTTGCGTCGTTGTCGACGTCTCCGCGTGCGTTCAATACTCCACAGTGGCCGTGCGACGTGTATTCATCCACGCACAAGTCGGCCATCAACACGATTCGGTCGGCGAACTCCTCGGTCAACTCCCGCAGTGCCACTTGCACGATGCCATCCGGATCGAACGCTCCGGAGCCAACCTCGTCCTTCTTTGCTGGCACGCCGAAGAGGATCACGGCTGGCACGCCGAGATCGACGAGTGCTCGCACCTCCTCGTGCAACGACGCTGTCGTGTGCTGGGACACCCCGGGCAGCGACACGATCGGCTGCGGAGAGGAGATTCCCTCACGCACGAACAGTGGCGCAACGAGATCGTTCACTCCGAGTCTCGTCTCGGCGACGAGTTCCCGCAACGGCCCGCCAAGACGCAGGCGACGAGGGCGGTGGATGGGAAACGCCATGCCGACAGGCTACGGCGAGGTCCGCCCCATCGCCTCGCCCACCGCGACGACGACGTCTCGTGGTGACGGCGAGTTCGCCATCGCGGCAACCGACAGACCGGCATCGACCATCGCATGACGCGTTGACGGTCCGAGCGCAACGAAGCGAGACGACGGTCCGTGTAGTCGTTGCTCGACGAAGGAACGAACGGCAGATCCGGAGGCGAACACCACGACGTCGGCGCCCATCACGACGCGTCGATCCTGCTGGTCGATGAGTTCACTCGTCGTTGCATAACCCGCAACGACCTCGACGACCCAACCCTTCGCGCCAAGTTCGGTGGCAAAGTCGATCGACGGCTCTTGTGCGCCGACGACGAGCACACGACCGGAGCCATGAGGAAACTCCGTCGCAAGGCAGTGTGCGGTGGCACGCGACGGGACGAAATCGATCGGGCGACCGACCGCCTCCGCGGTCGCTGCTCCGACAGCTGCGATCTTGGGCACCGAGTGCGACTGGTGCAGCGCTGAGCGAATCGACTCTGCGCCGTGCGCGGAGGTGACGATGACCCACTCGACGTCCGACATCGAGTCCGCCGCTCTCGTCAGAGCCGCCCCTCCATCCGTCGGCGGTCCGATGCGAATGAGCGCGACGTTTGTGACGTCTGCGCCGGCTGCGACCAGTGCGTCGAATAACTCGGTCGAGGAACCCTCGGGCCGCGTGAGCACCACGCGCACTCCACTCAGCGTGACGGTCATTGGACTGCGCGAAGAGCTTCGCAGGCAAGCTCGCGCGCCACGTCGTGTGCACTCGACGTCGTGATCGACCTCGACGACACGAACCTGCGGGCATCTGCCTCGGGACCCGACGCCATGAACACCGACATCGTTCCGCCCACCACGTGTGCCCCGAGAGGCGCGGTGCATCCCGCACCAACCTCGGCAAGGAAGGTTCGCTCGGTCTCGACTGCGAACCTCGTCGCTGCGTGGTCGGCGTGTGCGACCAGTTGACGCACCCGGTCGTCGTCGATGCGACACTCGACTGCCACACAGCCCTGGCCGACCATCGGAATGAATCGGTCGATCTCCAGGCGTTCGGCGATCCGATCGGTCAGACCGAGGATCTCGAGTGCGGCGGCGGCCATCACGATGGCCCCATCCGTCGGAATCTTCGTCAGTCTCGTCGTGATGTTTCCCCGCAGATCGACGAAGCTGAGGTCGGGCCGCACGGCGCACAATTGCGCGCGTCGGCGAACCGAACCGGTGGCCACCGTCGCACCTGTGTGCAAGTCCGACAATGTGGAGCCGACGAGGACGTCACGCGGGTCACGGCGTTCGCACCATGCAGCGACGACGAGTCCTTTCGCCTGCTGCGAGGGCAGGTCCTTTGCGGAGTGAATCGCCACGTCCGCCAACCCATCGAGAACGGCGTGCTGCACCTCCTTCACGAACACTCCCTGACCACCGATCGTGTGCAACGGAACGTCCTGACGCTTGTCGCCGAGGGTGTCGACGAAGACGAGTTCGAAGTCCTCGCCGGTTGCGGTCTTCACCGCGTTTCCAACCACCTCTGCCTGGGTTCGCGCTTGTGCGCTCGACCGCGTGGCGATGCGGATCATTCGATGTCGAACAGGTCGCGCAGCGCATCCGAGATGCGCTCACCCTGCGGAGTGCCCGCATTGTTCT
>JBJTFU010000006.1:0-3998 GCA_046093585.1 Ilumatobacteraceae bacterium
GTGGCCTTTTCCAACCACCGTCGCGTCGCCATCAACGTGGCAAGCGAGATGCCGGCGACGATCGTGATCGACAGCCCGAGCATGGCGATCTTGGCCGAGTCCCATAGCGACAACAGGATCGGCTTGAGTCCTCGTTGTTCGCCGGCCGACCACACGAGGAATCCTTCGCGAATCACGCGGTGCGGCGTCGGGAGCAAGAAGCGCTTCTGCGGCGGCAACACGACGAGCGACAACGCATACCACAGCCCGACGAAGACGAAGAACACGACGATCGGTCCGATGAGGTCGCTGCGGCGAACGTCTCTCTTGCTCATGGCGTGCCCACTCGCAGCGCCGCCGACACCCGACCACACAGCTCGGCGAAGTCTGGTTGGTAGCGCAGGTCGTGCGATCGCGGATAGGCAAACGGCACGTCGAATGACGCCACGATGCGACCGGGCCGCGGCGACATCACGAGCACCTTGGTCGACATGAACACGGCCTCGGCGATCGAATGCGTGATGAACAGTCCCGCGAATCCTTCGCGCGTGAAGATCGCCAGCACCTCGTCGTTCAGTCGCTCACGGGTCATCTCGTCGAGTGCACCGAAGGGTTCGTCGAAGAGGAACACGCGTGGCTTCATCACGAGCGACCGAGCAAGCGACGCACGCATTCGCATGCCACCCGAGAGTTGACGCGGATACTTGTCGGCAAATCCCGTCAGCCCGACGAGGTCGATGGCCTCGGCGGCGCGCGCTGCGCACGACTCGCGAGTCTCGCCGTGCAATTCGGCGAGGAGCTCAACGTTTCGACCGACCGTGCGCCAGGGCAACAACGTCGCGTCCTGGAACACGTATCCGATCGAGTCTCGATCGATCAGGCACTCCCCGCTCGTGGCCGACTCGAGCCCCGAGGCGATGCGCAACAGCGTCGACTTGCCGCAACCCGAAGGCCCGACGACGGTAACGAATTCGCCCGGCTCGACCGTCAGCGTGACGTCGTCGAGGGCGACGGTGCCGTCTGGGAAGGTCTTGCCCACGCTGGTGAATTGCACGGCTCCACGCACGCTCGTCACGCTAGTTACACGCAGGCCACAAACCCGCTCGGAGTAGTCTTGAGTGCGTGAAGTCGTCGTTGCGGGGCCTAGTCGACGAGTCCGTGACCATCATTCGCGAGGTGGCGGCCGAATTCGAGCGCCCCGTGCTCTTGTTCTCCGGGGGCAAGGACTCCGTCGTCATGCTGCACCTCGCGGTGCGCGCCTTTGCCCCCGCCCGTATCCCCTTCCCCGTCATGCACATCGACACCGGGCACAACTTCACCGAGGTGATCGAGTTCCGCGACCGCTGCGTGGCCGAGATGGGGGTGCAGCTCATCGTCGGCTCCGTGCAGGCCTCGATCGATGCCGGCCGGGTGGCCGATGCCGTCGGTCCACGGGCGAGCCGCAATCCCCTCCAGACCGTGACCCTGCTCGATTCGATCGCCGAGCACCGCTTCGATGCCGTCTTCGGTGGCGCCCGCCGCGACGAGGAACGGGCCCGCGCCAAGGAGCGCGTGTATTCGCATCGCGACTCCTTCGGCCAGTGGGACCCGAAGAACCAGCGTCCCGAACTGTGGGGCATCTACAACTCGCGCCACCGCCAAGGCGAACACTTCCGCATCTTCCCGTTGTCGAACTGGACGGAACTCGACATTTGGACCTTCATCGCCGAGCACTCAATCGACCTGCCGAGCATCTACTACGCCCATCGCCGACCGGTGTTCCGCCGCGACAACATGTGGATGGCCGTCACCGAGTTCCTCCAGCCCGAGCCGGGCGAGGACGTGATCGAGCAGATGGTGCGCTTTCGCACGGTCGGCGACGCCACCTGCACGGCGGCGATCGAATCGAGCGCATCCAGCGTGGCCGACATCATCGCCGAGACCGCAGTCGCGCGCGTGACGGAACGCGGCGCGACGCGCGCAGACGACCGCATGTCGGAGGCCGGCATGGAAGACCGCAAGCGCACGGGGTACTTCTGATGGACCGACTGAGATTCGCCACCGTCGGATCCGTCGACGACGGCAAGTCGACCCTCATCGGTCGCCTGCTGTACGACTCGAAGAGCATCTTCGAGGACCAACTCGAGCACATCGAAGCCGTCAGCAAGCGTCGCGGCGACGACTACGTGGACCTGTCGCTCCTCACCGACGGATTGCGCGCCGAACGCGAACAGGGCATCACGATCGACGTCGCCTACCGCTACTTTGCAACCCCCAAGCGCTCGTTCATCATCGCCGACTGCCCGGGTCACATCCAATACACGCGCAACATGATCACCGGGGCCTCGAACGTCGACCTTGCGATCGTGCTCGTGGACGCCCGCACCGGGGTGGTCGAACAGACGCGCCGCCACAGCCTGCTCGTGTCGCTCCTCGGCGTGCCGCACCTCGTGATCTGCGTGAACAAGATGGACCTCGTCGACTACGACCAGGACGTGTTCAACTCGATCCGCGCCGAGTTCGAGTCCTTCGCCTCGCGTCTCGACCTGCAGGACGTGACGTTCCTGCCGATCAGCGCACTCGCCGGCGACAACGTGGTGTCACGATCGCCGAACATGGGCTGGTTCGAAGGACCGACGCTGTTGCACCACCTCGAAAACGTCTACACCGCAAGCGACGACAACCGCATCGACGTGCGCTTTCCGGTGCAGTTCGTGATCCGACCGCAGCGCGCCGACTACCCCGACTACCGCGGCTATGCGGGGCGCGTCGCTGGTGGCGTGTTGCGCGTCGGGGACGAAGTGATGGTGCTGCCGTCCGGCCTCACGACGACGATCACGGGGATCGACTCCCCACTCGGGGCACTGGAGGAGGCCGCGCCGGGCATGGCGGTCACGCTGCTGTTGGCCGACGACCTGTCGATCACCCGCGCGGGGACATGATCTGTCGACCGAACAATCGTCCACGCGTGGCCCAGGAACTCGAGGCGATGCTCTGTTGGATGGACGACGCGGCTCCGCTGCAACCGGGCAAGATCTATGCCCTGAAGCACACCACGCGCAACGTCCGTGCACGGATCAACGAGGTGCTCTACCGACTCGACATCTCCACGCTGCATCGCGAACAGCCAGTGACGGAACTGAAGATGAACGAAATCGGTCGCGTCACGTTGAACACGACCGCCCCGTTGCTCTTCGACGACTACCACCAGAACCGTACGACGGGCTGTTTCATCGTGATCGACGAGGCGACCGGCCAGACGGCCGGCGCGGGAATGCTGCTGTCGCCGCGGACATGAACTCACCCATCTGGCACGAGTCGAGCGTGACGCGCCAGGATCGCCGGCGTGCCCACGGCATGGTCGGCATGACGCTGTGGCTCACGGGCCTCTCCGGGTCGGGCAAGTCGACGATTGCACATGCGCTCGCCGCACGGCTCACCACCGACGGGATCTTCGCCTACGTGCTGGACGCAGACAACGTTCGCCACGGACTCAACGGCGACCTCGGGTTCTCCGACGACGACCGCCGCGAGAACATCCGCCGCATCGGCGAGGTGGCGAGACTGTTCGCCGACGCGGGCGCGGTGACGATCGTGCCGATCATCAGTCCGTTCACGGCCTCGCGCGACGCCGTCCGTTCGGCACACCACGCCGACGGTCTCGCGTTCGTCGAAGTCTTCGTCGACACCCCGCTCGACGTCTGCGCCGCACGCGACCCGAAAGGCCTCTATGCCAAACAGCGGTCGGGTGAGATGACGGGGCTCTCCGGAGTGGACGCGCCATATGAGGCGCCGCACAACCCCGACGTCACCCTCGGTGCGTCGGGCGAAACGGTCGACAACGCCGTCGAGGTGCTCGTCGCCCGCGTGACGGCGATTCGCGGGGAAACGCGATGATCACACGAGTGACACCGCAGGACACGCTCCCCGATCTGCTCAACTACGCCCTCGTCGCGCCCCGCATCAAGGTGCTCTACGTGCCGACGACCAAGGTCGCCTGCAGCAGTCTGAAGCTCCTCGTCTCGCAGGTCGAAGGGTCC
>JBJTFU010000007.1:0-3679 GCA_046093585.1 Ilumatobacteraceae bacterium
CAGATTGCTGCCCGCCGACGACGTGTTGCGTGGTGATCCCGGGACCGCCATCACCGTGATGTCGCGCTTCATCGCCTCCGACACCGTGATCATGGAGCCGCCCTTCTCCCGTGATTCGACGACGACGATCACTTCGCTGAGCGCAGCCAGGATCCGGTTACGCAGTGGAAACCGAAAGGCCTCAGGCGCGGTACCTGGCGGCGACTCGCTCAAGACCACACCTTCTCGCGCCACCCATTTCCACAACTCCGTGTTGTCGCGCGGATAGATGACGTCCAGACCCGACGCCACGACGGCGACCGGCGGGGCGATGCGTCGAGATCGCGAGTCGGCGATCATCACCCCACGGTGCGCCCACGCGTCGATGCCTCGGGCGAGACCCGAGACCACCGACACGTCGTTCACCGCGAGGTCGTAACCGAGGTGCGAGGCCATGTAGCGACCAGACGCAGTGGCGCTGCGCGTGCCGATGATGCCGACGCGGCGATGAGCCAAGTGCTCGAGGCTGCCTTGGTGGAAGAGCACCGCCGGTCGTGCGGGGTCTCCTCGTAGCGCCACGGGATACGAGGGGTGACCGACGTAGGTGACCCCGATGCGATGGCGTTCCAATGCCACCTCCATGCGGGCCAGTAGCTCGTCGTCGCTCAGCCCGAGCGCCTTCCACGCTTGCGACGGGGATTGACGCAACAACAACCCGCCGAGCCTGCTCTGCCCGACCGTGGGTGTGGCCACCAACGCGCAGGCGATCACCTGCTCCTCGTCGATCACCATTGCCGAACCGCCGGTTGCACCTGCACGCGCAACGCGAGTGCTGCCGCCACGTGTTCCTCATCGACCAACTCGGGGGCACACGTCAGATCGGCGATCGTGCGCGCCACGCGCCGAATGCGGTGGTAACCACGACCGGACAACGCGCCTCGCTCGAGATACCCGCGCAACAACTGGGTTGCCGCTGGAGTCAGCGGCGCGAACCGGTCGAGCAGTTCGCCGTTGAGGGACGAGTTGGGCACTCCATTGCGCTCGACGGACACCGTTCGGGCCTGCACCACCCGCAAGGCGACATCGACCGAAGACTCCGCCGGCACGGCATCGAGCAGGTCACCGACGTCCGGACGCGTGACGGCAACGCGGAGGTCGAAACGATCCAGCAGCGGACCAGAGAAGCGCCGGAAGTAGCGCATGCGCATGCGGTCGTCGCACACGCAGACACCGGGCGTACCCTCGCCGCACGGACACGGATTGGTGGCGGCGACGAGGAGGAACCGCGCCGGCAACTCCACGCTGTGGCGCGCACGAGCGACACGCACCACACCCTCTTCCAACGGCTGACGCAATGCGTCGAGCACGCTCGGCGCGAACTCGCCCAGCTCGTCGAGAAACAACACCCCGTTGGTGGCGAGCGAAATCTCACCCGGGCGCAGACTCGCAGTGCCGCCACCGACCATGGCCGTGAGCGACACGGAGTGATGTGGAGCGCGAAACGGCGCCTGCACGACGCTGCCACCACTCGGTAGGGAGACGTGCGCCGCGGAGTGGATGATCGTGGATTGCAGCGACTGCTCGGCGGTGAGCGGCGGCATGATGCCAGGCATCCGGCGAGCGAGCATCGACTTTCCTGCACCGGGTGGACCCACCATCAACATGTGGTGTGCTCCTGCCGCGGCGATCTCGAGTGCCCGCCGCGCCGCACGTTGACCACGCACCTCGGCAAGGTCCACGTCGTCGTGTATCGCCTCGACCGCACTCGTCGGTCGAAGCGAGGACCACGCTTCGGCATCACGCAGGCACTCGACGACGTGCACGAGCGACCGCGCCCCCACCACGCGCTCGCCCGACACCGTGGTTGCCGACGACTGCGCCGACTCCGCCACCACTACGCGACGATCGTCGATGGCTGCCACCAACGGAACGAGACCAGGAACCGACCGCAACGAGCCGTCCAACCCCAACTCGGCGAGAAACGCGAACTGGTCGACGCTCTCCTGCGGGATCACTTCCTGCACCACGAGTAGACCGATCGCAATCGCCAAGTCGAGGCCGGAACCGCCTCGCTTGACCGTCGAGCGCATCGACAAGTTGATGGTGACCCGACGGTTGGGCCACGGCAGACCGCTCGACAAGAGCGCGGCCCGCACTCGATCACGCGATTCGCGACACGACTCGTCGGGTTGGCCGACGATGGTGAAACCCGGAAGCCCTGCGCCTACGTGTACTTCGATGTCGACAGGCTCACCGTGAATGCCGAGGAGGCTTGCGGACCGAGCCAACGCAAATGCCATGCGCACGATGTGTGGGTCATGGTTCCGTCTTGACACTGACGGACCCGCCTCGCCTGAAACAATGGGCGGGTGCGCCGCCTGACCCTCGCGTTGATTCCCACGTTGCTCGTGCTCGGAGCATGCGGCTCGACCCCGCGCACGGCCACGAACTTCTGTCGTCAGTTGGCCAACGAGGTCGAAGGCATCGCGGACCTCCCCGCCACACCGAACGCCATCAACGAATTGGTGGAGCGCTACGAACGACTGTCGGACGTGGCACCGCTCGCAGTGGAGGACGACTGGCGCGCACTCACCGGACTGCTACGGGCGGCGGCCGACCTCGACGCATCGAACGAAGAATCCGTGCAGGACGTGGTGGATCAGGCGTATGCCAACGAGCGTGCCGCTCAAGACGCCATGGAATGGGTGATGACGAACTGCGGTGTGGACATCTCCACGGGCGGCAGTGTCACACCGGTCGTGACGACGACCATCCCGTAGAACGATCTTCGCCCGTAGACCGATTCGGGAAGATTCGCGCGTCAGCGAATTTCGCCGCGGCGCAGGATCACCTTGTCGACGAGGCCATATTCCTTGGCCTGTTCCGGAGTGAACCAACGATCGCGCTCGGAGTCCTTCTGAATCTGCTCGATCTTCTGACCCGAGTGATGCGCCGTGAGCTCAGCCATGCGGTGCTTGGTGAACGCCAACTGCTCGGCCTGAATCGCGATGTCCGAAGCCTGTCCGCGGAGACCGGCCAGCGGCTGGTGCATCATGATGCGCGCATTGGGCAGCGTGAAACGCTTGCCCGGAGTTCCTGCGGTGAGGAGGAACTGGCCCATCGACGCGGCGAGGCCGAGACACACCGTGGCGACGTCGCACGAGATGAACTGCATCGTGTCGTAGATGGCCATACCCGCGGTGATCGAACCGCCGGGGCTGTTGATGTACAGCCACACGTCGGCCTTCGGGTCCTCCCCCTCGAGGAACAACAACTGGGCACAGATCTGGTTGGCGATGTCGTCGTTGACGTCGCTACCGAGCATCACCACGCGGCTCTTCAGCAGGCGTAGGAAGATGTTGCTCTGGCCGTCCTGGACGCCTTCGAAAGCCATCGGAGTAGGAACGTGCAGCGCGGGATCACCAGTCATGGGCCTCAGGCTACTACCGAGGTCTCTGGCGAACGGAGCCGAGACCTGGATCACCGAGATCAGGATGGTTTCGGCATGAAGTGACGACGAATACCGCTGAACACCACTACCACGCGTTCATCGTCGGCGATCGTCGGACGCATGGCCAACAGTCCCGCCAAGCCGGCACTCCCGGTTGGGCTCACGTCGATGTCGGTGACGCGATGTGCCAACGAGTACGCCTCAAGCACGTGTGACTCCCAAACTGCAATCGGTGAACCGCCACTGTCG
>JBJTFU010000008.1:0-24781 GCA_046093585.1 Ilumatobacteraceae bacterium
TGCCGGAATCAGGGTGCACCGATTCGTGGGTTCGTCATGACCGATCGCGATGCACATGTCGATGCCGCAGTCTTGATGAAGCAGGCATCCCAGCGATACACGGCCGTTCGCCGAAGCATCGTCACCGTGCTCGCCAAGTCCTCCACGCCACTGACGATCGGCGACATCCTTCGACTGTTGCCCAAGGTTCCCCAAAGTTCGCTGTACCGCAACCTCACCGTCTTGGAGCAGGCGGGTGTGGCGGTGCGCGTCAAGACGTCGGGAGACACCGGCCGTTACGAACTGTCGGAACGACTTGCCGGTCATCACCACCACCTCGTGTGTTCACGATGTGGTTCGATGAAGGACATCATCGTGCCAGGCGCCATTGAGAAGAGGCTCGACGACAGCCTGCACGCCATCGCCAAACGCGAGGGATATGTGATGCAAAACCACCGACTCGACGTGGTCGGCGTGTGCAAGAAGTGTCGTTAGTTCGTCTTCGTATCGTCGAGGCGAGCGATCAGTGAATCGAGCTGTTCACGCAACTCGTCCACGGTGACCACGTTGGACAAGGCCAACCGGACGCTCGCCAACTCCCGGGCGAGGAATTCGGCATTCGACTGCGTGGCAGCGGCCACGGCACGATCGGTCTCGGCTTGCCGACGATCTCGCGCCTCTTGGCGGTTTTGGGCAAGCAGGATCAATGGTGCTGCATAGGCGGCCTGCACCGAGAACATCAGGTTCAACAAGATGAACGGGTAGGGGTCCCATCGCAGCGTCACGAAGGTGACGTTGAGTACCACCCAGATGGCCACCAAAACGCTTTGGATCATCAAGAAACGTGCGGTTCCCATGTAGCGGGCGACGGTTTCCGAGAGTCGGCCGAACGCCTCTTGGTCGTACGGCAACTTCGTCCTGCGCTGGCGGGGACGTGCGAGGTTCTCGCCGCGCTTCATGAGCCCACCGCCGAATTCGGTTGGCGTCGCCAGTCAGCGGGCAGTGCCTTGTCTAGAACGTCGTCGACAGTGATCGCTCCGAGCAGACGGTTGTTCGAGTCACACACTGCAACAGCCAATTGGTTGTACGAAGCCAAGCGCTCGGCAACCTCGCGCTCCTTGATCATTGGCGAGATCGTGTGCTCCTCTTCTACGCACTGACCGAGCGGTAGGTGCGGCGGTTCGCGGAGCAGACGCTGGAAGTGGACGACGCCGAGGTACGAGCCCGTGGGCGGATAGTGCGGCGCGTGGGCGACGAACACTTGTGCAGCGATCGACACCAACACTTCTGGTTCACGGATCCGCGCCAGAGCGTCGGCAACGGTGGCATCGGGTGACATCACGATGATGTCGGGTGTCATCAATGCACCGGCGGTTCCTTCGGGGTAGGAGAGCAACAAGCGCACGGTCTCGGCATCCTCGTCGTCCATGGCTTCGAGGACTTGTCGACGCTGTTCACCCGGCATCTGGGCGAGCAGGTCGGCGAGGTCGTCGTATTCCATCTCGTCGAACACATTGGTGAGCCGTTCCATGTCGAGGCCTTCGATCAGCCTCAATTGCTCGTCCTCAGGCATCTCCTCGAGTACGTCGGCGAGGCGCTCGTCGTCCATCGCCTCGGCGAGCAGGCGCCGCTGCTCGGTGGGCAACGCGCGAATCACTCCTGCGACGTCGCTTGCGTGCATGTCACGAAGACGAGCCACCTCGGCGGCCATTGGCGTGTTCGGTGCGAACAGCGTCGCCACCTGCGTCCAATCGACGAGTCGGTAGCTGGGTCGCGGGTTGAGTAGCCCACGCTTCGTGAGCCGCACCGTCGCCACATGCCAACCAGGCTTCTTGCCCGCGTGTGCTCCCAGCGCGACGTCGCTGACCACCTCGTCACCCATTCGTTGGTCGAGGACGTCCTTGCCAATCAGGCGCTCGCCGGGGCGCAGCCGGAAGGGGTTCAGGTCCACGTCCCACGACTTGAGGCGAACTCCGGAGTTGTCGAGGGAGGCGACGCGGGTGGAGGAGACGAAGATCTTGCGGCGTTGGCTCGACACGACGAACCCGAGCACCGTCGGGGCCTCGGTGCTGCGGCCGGTCACGATGACGATGTCCTCGATCCGCCCGATAGGCGAACCGCCACCATCCAAGAGGGGTAGGCGCATCACCCGAAATGCGTAGATGAGTTCTGCAGCCATGTGCAGAAGGCTACCCGTGTAATTTCGAGCGACTTTCTCGACGGAGTCGCTCCAACCCTCGACGGCTACCCTTGCTAACGCCCTACGGGGACGTAGCTCAGCTGGCTAGAGCACCTGCTTTGCAAGCAGGGGGTCGTGGGTTCGAGTCCCATCGTCTCCACCAACACAACAGGAAAGGTGAATCCATGAACACCGCAGTGATCATCGATGCAGTCCGTAGTCCGCTCGGCAAGCGCAATGGCAAGTTGAAGAACTGGCACCCTGTCGACCTCGCTTCTGAGATCCTGCAGAAGTTGGTGGAGCGGAACAATCTCGATCCCGCCCTCATCGACGACGTGGTGATGGGTTGCGTCATGCAGGTGGGCGAGCAGAGCCTGAACGTGGCGCGTAGCGCCGTGTTGGCAGCGGGTTGGCCCGACACCGTGCCCGGCACCACCGTCGATCGTCAGTGTGGTTCCAGCCAGCAGGCCGCACACTTCGCGGCGCAAGGAGTCATCGCTGGGGCGTACGACATCGTGATCGCCTCGGGCGTGGAAGTGATGACTCGCGTGCCGATGGGCGCGTCGGTTTCCGACCGTAACTACGGCTTTCCGTTCGGGCCTCGTGTGATGAGCAGGTATGCCCCCGAGGGTGGTCTTGTCGGTCAGGGAGTTTCGGCCGAGCTGATCGCAGAGAAGTGGAACATTTCACGCGATGAACTGGACGCGTTCGGTGTGCGTTCGCAACAGAACGCACAGCGCGCCACAGCGGAGGGCCGATTCCAAAACGAGATCATCCCCGTGTTGGATGCCGACGGCAGCATGATGACCGTCGACGAAGGCCTGCGTGAGACGACGATGGAGTCGCTCCGCAAACTGAAGCCCTCGTTCAAGCCGGAAGAAGAGGGCGGCCGCGTCACGGCAGGCAACTCGTCGCAGATCACCGACGGTGCGTCGGCCATGTTGATCATGAGTGAGGCGAAGGCCAAGCAACTCGGTCTCACCCCCCGCGCCCGTTTCGTCGACTTTGCGATGGCGGCAGCCGATCCGCGTCTGATGCTGACGGCTCCGATCCCCGCCACCCAGAAGGTGTTCGAGCGCTCCAAGTTGAAGATGGATGACATCGATCTCGTCGAAATCAACGAGGCATTCGCCTCCGTGGTGCTGGCGTGGGAAAAAGAACTGCACCCCGACATGAGCAAGGTGAATGTCAACGGCGGCGCCATCGCCCTCGGACATCCGCTCGGTGCGTCCGGCACTCGCTTGATGGCCACGTTGCTCAACGAACTCGAGCGCACTGGTGGTCGTTTCGGTTTGCAGACCATGTGTGAAGGCGGTGGCATGGCCAATGCCACCATCATCGAGCGCCTCTAGGACTCGGTGATGTTGGGAACCATCCTGTGGTTCCTTGGGGGCATCGTGATCCTCGTCGTCACGTGGCGAGTGGGGATCGGAATGCTGAGGTCGATGACCACGCCACCTCCCCCACCACCCCCGGCAGGAGAGATGCGTCGCATCAACGTCCGGTATCGCTGCACTGTGTGCGGAGTCGAACTACGGATGGTGATGGCACCGGACGAGGACCCGCCCCCACCGAAGCACTGTCTCGAGGAGATGGACCTCGTCGCCCCGATCGACTAGTGGTACTTCGTGGCGGTGAACAATCCGCCCAGCACGCTGGCAAGACCAGCGGCGAGATACCAACTACTGCGCCCGCCAGGCACGAAACCTAGGTAGTAGAGCAGGATGATCAGCGAGCCCACGCCGAGCAGCACGAACATCACCACGGGTACCCATGGCGGGCTGACCCGGACTTCCTTCGGAGTGGGTGGCGTGTAGCGCGAGGACGCATCGGCGATGTTCGTGCCGTGCATCGAGTGCGGATCCGCATGATCCAAGCGATGCGTCTCGTGGAGATGACCGGGCTTGGTGCCCTTGGGTGTCGTGCGTCCACCGGTGCGTCGTTTGCGTGGGGCCATGAGTCTCCAAGTCTAAGGGTGCGATGAGCGCGGGGAGACGGCAGGATGTGCGGGTGCCGCGGGTGCTCGTCATCGACAACTACGACAGTTTCGTCTACAACCTCGTGCAGTACTTGGGCGAACTCGGTGCCGAGCCGTTGGTTCACCGCAACGACGCGATCTCGATCGACGAGGCACATGCGCTCCGCCCTGATGCGGTGTTGTTGTCACCGGGTCCAGGCCGCCCGGAAGATGCGGGAATCCTGTGTTCGGCGATCGAGGCGTTTGCCGGAGTCGTCCCGGTCTTCGGTGTGTGCTTGGGACATCAAGCGATCGGCCATGTTTTTGGGGGCAACGTCGTGTCGGCGCCAGAACTCGTCCACGGCAAGACGTCCGAGATAAGGCATCGCGATGTCGGAGTGTTCAAGGGGCTGGACAACCCTCTCGTCGCGACGCGCTACCACTCACTCGTCGTAGACGAGGACTCGTTGCCCGATTCGCTCGAGGTCACCGCTCGCACGAATGACGGCATGATCATGGGACTGCGCCATCGGACGCACGACGTCGAAGGTGTGCAGTTCCATCCCGAGAGCATCCTCACGGCGGCTGGCCATCAGATGTTGCGCAACTTCTTGTCGCGAGTGGGGAACTAGGAAACCCGCCCAATCACGAGCGACACTTTCGTTCCGGGATCGACCGATTCGTCCGGTCGCGGGCTCTGCGAGATCACTTTCCCCGCGTTCGGGTCGTCGGCGGGAACGTTCTGGTAACGGATCTCGAAGGCCAGACCGGCCACTCCGAGCGTGCTTTGCGCTTCTGCTTCCGTGAGGCCCTCCACTCGGGGCACCTTCACGTTGTCACTCCCACGGGAGACGAAGATCGTCACGGCGGCACCGTTGCCGATCTGTGAAGCGATCTCGGGTTCCGTGCGGATGACTCGGCCCTTTTCCACGGTGTCGCTCGGTTCTTCGGTGATGGTGACGACGAAGTTGTACGGCGCGGCGATCATCAGCTGTTCGGCGGCTGATCCCAGCTGACCCTCTACGTTCGGCACGACGAGGTTCCCCGCGCCACCCGACACGACCACCTGGATCGCTGAGCCCACTCGTACCTCGGTGCCTGCGATCGGATCCTGCGAGATGATCTGGTTCAACGGAATCGTCGGATCATTGCGCACTTCGCTGATGGTCAACTGCAAACCGAGTGGAGCGAGGAGCGACGTCGCGTCCTTCACGAGGAGACCTTGGATGGGCGGAACCGTGGCCCGTTCGGAGGCGGGGTTGTAGGTGATCGTCACCACGTCGCCTTCGCGAGCCATCGCCGTCGCTGGTGGATCCTGCGCGTACACCACGTCGTCCTCGATGCCATCTTGCGCCACCGCGTTAGGAATCGGCGTGAGACCGAGGTCGAGCAACACTTGGCTCGCCTCGGCCAACTGCATGTTGGTGACGTTCGGCACGGTGATCGATGCCGAGGAGTCGTTGCCGAGCACACGGAACAGGACCAGGCTTCCCGCGAGCAGGGCGATCGCGATGAACACTGCGCCAAAGACGTACGCGGCCGTCCTGCCAGGAACCGCGGCATCGAAGTCGTCCTCGTAGGGGGGAAGCGACTCGGTGGTGAGCACGGGGATCGCAGTCGTGGCTTCCGAAGCCGTCGACTTGGCGAGCACCGCCTGGAGGGCCTTCACTGGTTCGCCGCTCAGTGCCCGGCGGATGTCGTCGCGCAGCGCGGACGCGTTGTCGTAACGACGTTTGGGCGATTTGGCCATGCACTTGGCCACGATCGCTTCGAACTCCATCGTCACGTCGTCACGTTGGCCGCGCAGAGGCGTGGGCATGGCATGCACGTGTTGGTACGTGATCGCCACGGGATTCTCACCGACGAACGGCGGCTTCCCCGCCACCATTTCGTACATCATCACGCCGAGCGAATAGAGGTCACTGCGCGGGTCGGGTTGCGCGCCTTGCGCCTGTTCGGGCGAGAGATAGGTGGCAGTGCCCATCACCGACCCCGTTTGGGTGAGTCCTTCTTCCACGGATGCGCCAAGTGCCCGGGCAATGCCGAAGTCGGCCACCTTCACTTGTCCGGCATTGCTGATCAAGATGTTCGCCGGCTTGATGTCGCGGTGCACCACTCCGTTTTCGTGGGCGAAGCCGAGAGCCGATGACACTTCGATCGCGATATCGCACGCCTGAGTGGTGCTGAGAGAACCCTTCTCCTTCAGGAACTCGGCGAGCGTGCGGCCGGCCACGTACTCCATCGCGATGAAGTACGTGTTGTTGAGCGTTCCCCAGTCGTAGACCGCGACGATGTTCGGGTGCGACAGGTTGGCTGCGGCTTGGGCCTCACGACGAAAACGCTCGACGAACGCGGGGTCGGTGGCGAATTCGGGGAACAACACCTTCAGCACCACCGGACGATCGAGCAACACGTCCTTGGCGAGGAATACTTCGGCCATCCCGCCGCGGCCCACACTGCGCTCCACTTGGTAGCGGTTGTTGACGAGGGGCAGCTCGCGCTCAGCCATTGGCCACCTCGGCGATCGATTGCAGGTATGTGCTCGCATCGTCGAACGTGCGGAATGCGGGTTCGCGGTCGATCTCGGTTTCCAGTGCCGGCAACACGTCACCGCGGGTGATGGTCGTGGTTTCCTCGACGGTGGGTTTGATCCACAACCAACTGGTTCCCTTGCGAATCACGAGTACGGAATCGGCTCTCGTCCCATCGAATGAGACGGAGTATCCACCGCGGGCAGCCACGCCCCACAACGAGACGACCGAGAACACGGCGAGTGCCACGAGACCAGTCACCAAGGCGAACGCCTTCTTGCGAGTGTTGGGTTCGTCGACCGGAATCTCCGGGGTATCGACACTCAGTACGTCCAGGACTGCCGCGGTGATGTTGTCGCGCCCGCCACTCTCCTTCGCCTTGTTCACGAGTGTCTGGGCGACCTTCTTCGGGTCGGTCGTGTTTCGCAGGAGCGCGGTGACGTCTTCCACGGAAACCTCGTCGACCAAGCCGTCACTGCATAGGAGGAATCGATCTCCCGGCATCACGGGGAGTGTCCACGAATCCACCATCACGTGGGCGTCGATGCCGAGTGCACGAGTGACGATGTTGCGCCGCGGGTGTAGTCGGGCTTCTTCCGCGGTGAGCACGCCTTCGTGCACGAGTTCCTGTACGTAGGAGTGATCCACGGTGATTTGACGAATCTCACCATCGCGAAGCAGGTAGGTGCGCGAGTCGCCCACGTTGGCGATCAAGACGTGGGGCACCGGGCCTTCGGGAACGAGCGCTGCGACGGTGAGCGTGGTGCCCATGCCGCGCTGACCCGAGTTGGTCGTCGCTTCCCGATGGATGGCGACGTTGATGTCGGTCACCAAGTCGACGAGCTCACCCACGCTCGCGAAGGGAGTGGCTGCTCGGTCGTGGAGCATGCTCACCGCCAGTCGACTCGCCACCTCGCCTGCGTTGTGGCCGCCCATGCCGTCGGCAACGGCGATCAGTCGATCCGTGACGACGAAGGCGTCCTCGTTCTGTTGGCGTAGGTTGCCGGTGTCGGTAGCGACACCGTGGCGGATCTTCACCATTTAAGTCAGCGGTGCTCGACCACGAGTTGCACGGTGCCCAGCGAAACGACGTCACCGGACTTCAACGCAGTTGGTGCAACGATCAGTTCACCGTTCACCTTGGTTCCGTTGGTGCTGCCGCGATCTTCGATCGTCCACGCGTCACCAGAGCGACGCAGTTCGGCGTGAAGGCGACTCACGTTGATGTCGGGGATGTGCACCGAACAGGTGGCTTGTCTACCGATCGTCGCCACGTCGCCCTCGAGAGGAAACGAGGAGCCGTTCATGTCGAGAACCCACTGCGACTCCACAGGTGAGTCGTCCTGGGGGACGTGCACGATGCCAATCGGACCGCGTGCCACTTCGATCACGATGTGTCGAGGGGTCACATGATCCGCTTCCACCAGGCCAACGGAGGCCTCACCCACCACGTGGTACTGCTCGAATTCGGCATGATTCGCCACCACTTGGCGCAACTCGCTCAGGAGTGGTTTGCGAACGTCTTCCAATTGGGCGAGATCGCTCGGGTTGAGCCGCACCACGTATGCGCCGGGTACTTTGCCGGCCTCGTCGACATGGTGGTCCATCGCTTCCACGAGCTTTCGCCCGATGGCGATGGGACGGATGCCGCGTGTGCGAATGCGGGCAAACACGTGCTTATTCTACGCGTGGACCAATGAGTATTCTTCGTGTCCGAAGAATCGCTTCCAACGCTTCTCCAACATGGCCATCTCGTGCGGCTGCACTGCGGGGTCTCTCGTCAACGACTCGAAGTGGTAGAGACGAGCCAACGGAGTCCACACGATGTGGCGGCCCGACTCGAGCAGTTTGTAGCCGAAGTCGAGGTCGTTGAAGCACGCAGGGAAGTCGACGGAGAAGCCACCCAACTCGTCATAGACCGCTCGTGGGATCGCCGCGCACGCCCCCGTCACGCCGCTGACGCGGCGAGTCATTCGGTACATCCCGAACGACCCCGTTGCTTGCGATGACTCACCGCTGCCGAGGCTGTGCGGTGTGGGGTCGTTGGTGTGTCCAGCACTTTGGATGCGACCGTCCTCGAGCAGCAATAGCGGTCCCGCCATGCCAACGTCGTCGAACTGCAGCACCGCTACGAGCGCATGGAGCCACGTGGGGTCATCCACGTACACGTCGTCGTTGAGCAGCACGACGACTTCGCCACTTGATTGCCTCACGCCGACGTTGCACTTGTCGGAGAAGTTGAACGGCGCGTCGTAGGGGACGACTTTCACCCGCCAATCGATCGGCAGTTGGATCTGGTTCGCAGGTCGACCATCGACGTAGTCGTACACCACGACCACTTCGAAGTCGGGGTAGGTGGTGTTGCGCAGGATGCTGTCCACGGCGTAGGCGACGAGGTTCGTGTGTTGACCCCAGATGCGCTTGCTGTCTCCACGTGTAGGGATCACGATGCTCACCTTGGGGTGCGTCGTGAGTTCTGGGAACACTTGGATGTAGCCGTCTTCTGACATCCAGGTTCGTGCACGAACGCCCGTCCGTGCGAGGTGTTCGCGCACGGCCTTCACTGATGATTCGAGCGCATACGGTTTTGCGTGCTGCAAGTCGGCGGTGGAGCCGGGGATGGCGCGCCAGTGATAGAGCACTTTCGGCACGTGCGCCACTTTGCGGGCACGCTCCACGATGCGAAGCACGAGGTCGTAGTCCTGTGATCCTTCGAAACCCGAGCAAAAACCACCCACTTCGTCGATCAGTGAAGAGCGGAACACCGAGAGGTGACTGCAGTAGTTCTGTCCGAGCAGTCTGACGGGGTCGAAGTCAGGCTTGCGGAACACGTCGAAGTGGTTGCCGTCGAGGCTGATCTTGTCCTCGTCGGTGTATACGTAGTCGACGAAGTCGTCGCGATCGAGCTCTTCTGCGACCAACCTCAATGCATCGGGATGGAGTTCGTCGTCATGGTCGAGAAGGGCGATGAACTCACCGGTGGCCATGTCGAGTGCGTCTTGCGATGCAGCGACGATCCCGCCGTTCGCAGTGCGATGGGCGACTCGAATCCGCCCGTCTTTTCGCGCTGCTCGATCCAGCACCTTGCGCACGTGCGGCTCGGTGGAGTGGTCGTCCACGAGGCACCACTCCCAATCCTGGAACGTCTGACCCAACACCGATGCGATGCACTGCAGGAGTACGTCTCTCGGCGTGTTGTAGACGGGCGTGACGATGCTGAAGCGGGGCATCAGCCAAGCGACTTCAGGATTCGCCGCAACAAACGCACGGGTGTCATCAACAGACGACCAATCCTCCAGGTAGCGGACTTCTTCAACTGGTCGATCTGATTGTTCTTCTTGCGAACCTCGCGGTGTAAGTCGCGATGTTGCTTGGCCAACCGATCCTGAAGTTCTCCTATTTCAGCCATCAATCCACGGACATAATCACGATTTTGAAGCAGCTCCATCTCCAATCGAGACAAACGCTGCTGCATTTCTGGCAGACGATGCAGTTGGTATTGGTGGTTCAGGCGACCGATCTCAGCGAGCAACCGTTCGCGAGAGGCGTCGCGGAGGTCGTCTGGGTCGTGCGAGACGCTCAACTGCCCCTCCGACATGGAGCAAATGCTACTTGAGGCGGTGAATGGCACGGTTGGAGCCCACTTCTTGCGTCGGTAGCGTCTCAGCGTTGCTCGGGCGAGTGGCGAAATGGCAGACGCGCTGGCTTCAGGTGCCAGTGTTCGCAAGGACGTGGGGGTTCAAGTCCCCCCTCGCCCACCAGTCACGGCGGATTTCCCTCGTTGAGTAGGTTGGAATGATCGTGCAGCAATTCGCCGAGCTCCGCCGCTCCCAAAACCTGTTGTGGAACCTCACCTTGCGTGAACTCCGCGCCAAGTACCGCCGGTCGATCCTCGGGTGGGCGTGGTCCATGCTCAACCCGCTGTCGAGCATGCTCATCTACTCGTTCGTGTTCAGTGTGGTGTTCGGTGCCGTGGCGCCGATCGGTGATCCGTCAGGCCTGCAGATCTACTCGCTGTACTTGTTGTGCGGGATCCTTCCGTGGGGTTTCTTCACGCTCACGACGAACCTGGGCATGGCATCGCTCACGGCCAACTCTGGGTTGGTGCGCAAGGTGGCGTTTGCGCGAGAGACGCTCGTCTTCGCCCAGGTGATCTTCTGCTTCGTGCAGTTCTCGATCGAGATGGGCCTGCTCGCCGTGGCGATGCTGTTCTTCGGCAGTCACTTCCTCGTGTGGTTGCCGGTGATCATCCTGCACATGGCGCTGTTGGCGTTGTACTCGTCGGGGTTCGCCCTCGCGCTCTCGGCGACGAGCGTCTACTTCCGCGACCTGCGCTACTTGTGGACGATCCTGATCCAGGTGCTGTTCTTCGCCACTCCGATCATCTATTCGCCGGATCGCATCGAAGGAAAGTTGCCGGGGTTCCTCGAGTTCCTGTGGGAGTGGAACCCCGCCAAGGTCTTCATCATGCAGTTCCGTCACATGTTGTATTCGGGTGCGAGTCCCGACTGGGGCCACTTCGGCTATTTGGTGATCGTGTCGGTCGCGTCGTTCTTCGCCGGCTGGACGATCTTCCAACGGTTGTCTCGGCGGATCGCCGAAGAGTTGTAACTCAGCCGCGCTTGTTGAGCGACCACGAGGCGGGGAGCGAGAGCACACCTTCCTCGAAGAACTGCTCTTGGTGCACTTCGAACTTCACCCAGTTGCGGAGGTGGTCGAACTCGGTCGTGCCGGTGGCATCGGTGATGGCAGCCGAGAGGAAGTAGGAACCTTCCAGCAACGGCATTCGCTCGATGCTCACTTCCAACGACGCCTGTTCACCGAGATGCCCGAGCGGCGGGCGTGAGTTTTGTGACGTTCCCGACCACACGACGGTGCCGTCGACGCGGGTGATCATGAGACGCACGGTGGGAGAGTGGAGTTTTTCGGCCGGCGTGATGTCCACCACCACCTTCGCGGGAGCGTTGGTGGCCATTCGTTCAGACACGTTGCCCTGACCGTCGAGCAGCCGCAGCGACGTGATGTGCGCGGCTCCCGTTCCCCAACGCTCACGGTGCTCCGCGTCTTGTTGCGCGTGGACGTCGTAGCTCTCGCCTGTGTAGTTGGCGATGACGTCGGCCGCGGGCCCCCGTTGGCGAACCTTGCCCTTTTCCAGCCAGATCACCTCTTTGCACAACTGTTGGATGGACGCGAGTGAGTGGCTCACTACGACGATCGTCTTGCCCTCGCGTCGAAACTGCTCGATGCGATCGGTGCTCTTGCGCTGGAACGCTTGATCGCCGACGCTCAGGACCTCGTCGATGAGCAGGATGTCCGGCTCCACGTGGGAGGCGATGGAGAATCCCAGTCGAACCGTCATGCCCGAGGAGTAGTTCTTCACCGGGGTGTCGATGAAGCGATCGAGGCCGGCGAACTCCACGATGCTGTCGAACTGGCGCTCCGCTTCCTTCTTCGACATGCCGAGGATGGCGGCGTTGAGGAAGATGTTCTCGCGCCCAGAGAGCTCGGGGTGGAAGCCGGCTCCCAATTCGAGCAGGGCGGCGAGAGAGCCATCCGTGGCGATCCTGCCCTTGTCCGGTCGGTAGATGCCGGTGAGGCACTTGAGCATGGTGCTCTTGCCGGAGCCGTTGGAACCGATGAGTCCGACGGTCGCACCGTGTTCCACCTCGAACGAGACGTCGTCGAGAGCCCAGAACTCCTCGTAACGCGCGCGTCTACCGCGCAACACGGCGGACTTGATGTAGCGGTTTCGCTCGCGATAGAGGCGGAAGTTCTTGGAGACGTGCTCCACCACGATCGCCGAGTTCGACATGCGCTGGCGACTCTACCCAGTCACCGACTCGCGGTGCTGGTTGCGCAGGAGTTGCAGATGAGCACGCAGTGACGCCGGCAGCTCCTTCTTGTCCCAGTTGATGATCATCGAGTCGGCATGTTCCACGTAGAAAATCTGCTCCTCGGTCGGGTATGCCGAATCCTGATACCAGGGAGTGTGTCTCGCCACGTATGGAGGCTTGGAACGCAGTGCACGATCGTTCTGGTGCCCTTCACCGGCCCGGTACATGGCGAAGGTCGTGTCGATCTCAGCGACGAAGAACCCCGACGGATGGGTGTTCTTCCAGAACTGTGATTCCCAGAGGATCACGTCGTCGCGGAACGTGTAGTGGGCGGGGAGGTCGTCGAGCCGCAGGCTGAAGCCCACCTTGTCGACATCGGGATACCGCTGCAGTGTCTCGTGGAACAGATCGAGCGCGTCGGCTGGACATTCCTCACTCGGCACCACGTCCGGATCGCTGATGATGAACGGTCGATCGAGACCGAGTTCCGTGACGAGACCACTCAACCACGGGCCGCGATGACCGAGGTTGAGGTCGTTGAAGACCACGTGGTGTCGCGTGGTGTGCAAGAACTCGACCATCGGTTCGTAGGTGCTGGCGTTGTCGCACAGCCAGATGTTCTCCTGTCCGACTTTCTCCAACCACGCGAGGAGGTCGAGCAGAGCCGACAAGCGATCCCGCACATTGATGATGACGGGGTATTGCGTGGTCATCTCAACCCTTCAGGAACGGAAACAGACGAGCGAGGCGCTGTCCGAGGCGGTACTCGCGGGAGGCCTCCACTGCCGCCATTCGTTCGCGCAAACGGTCACGCTGATCGGTCATGGCCACGTGCGAAGTGCTCAGTTGGTCGTGTTCTTTGATCAGTGAGTCGATCCGCGACTGCAGTTCGTTGCGTTGGCGGGTGACCTCTTCGAGGCCGTGACGGAGCGACTGCAACTCCTCGTTGAGTCGTCTAACGACCTCGCCGTTTTCGTGGTCGGCGAGCGACTTCTTCGTCTTCACCAGTTCGGCCACGCGGCTCTCCACGTACTGACTGAGCTGTTCCGCTCGGGTTCGCAACCCGAAGGACTCCGCGAGCAACTCTTTGATCAGTTCGTCGCGGTCTTCGACCGACATACCGCTTGAGCCTACTGAGCACCCCGCATTGCTTGAGGGCCTTGGGATTCATCAATTGCCGTGGCAGTTAGCATTTGGAGGACTTCATGGATGCCACCACATTCGACGAACGGGTAGCACAGCGCAAACACACCGTTGCCGTGGTTGGCCTGGGCTATGTCGGCCTTCCCCTCGCCGTCGCATTCGCTGAGGCCGGCTATCCCACGGTCGGGTTCGACGTTTCTGCACCGGCAGTGAATGGATTGAACGCCGGTGTGAGCCACATCGATGACGTCCCCGATGCTCGCGTCGCGCCACTCGTGAACTCGGGAACGTTCAAGGCGTCCACCGACGCGTCCGTGCTCGGGTCTTCGAGCATCGTGTTCATCTGTGTTCCGACTCCCTTCGACAAGGCCAAGACGCCGGACTTGTCGTTCGTGCAGTCGGCTACCGAATCAGTTGCGGCGCACTTGACGAAGGGCACCCTCGTCATCCTGCAGTCGACCACGTATCCCGGTACCACGACGGAGTTCGTGAAGCCGATTCTCGAGCGCGGCGGGATGAAGGCCGGCGTGGACTTCCACTTGGCGTTCTCACCAGAGCGAGTCGACCCAGGCAACACCCAGTGGGGAATCGGCAACACACCGAAAGTGGTGGGAGGTCTCACCGACGAGTGCACGCGTCGAAGCGTCGCCCTTCTCGCCACCTTGATGACGAGCAGTGATCTCGTCCACCCCGTCAAGTCGCCGGCGATCGCCGAGATGTGCAAGTTGCTGGAGAACACCTATCGGGCAGTCAACATCGCCTTCGTCAATGAGCTGGCCCAGATTTGTCACGAGATGCAGATCGACGTTTGGGAGGTGATCCAGGCTGCCTCCACCAAGCCGTTCGGTTTTCAGGCCTTCTATCCCGGTATCGGTCCAGGTGGTCACTGCATCCCTGTCGATCCCCACTATCTGGCATGGAAGGCTCGCGAGTTCGAGTTCAACACGCGGTTCATCGAGCTGGCGGCGGACATCAACTCGCAGATGGCCAACTATGTCGTGTGGCGCATCCAAGACATGCTCAATCGATCGGGCAAGTCCCTGAGCGGTAGCACGATCCTGTGTCTTGGCGCAGCGTTCAAGGCGGGAGTCAGCGACGTGCGCAACTCGCGTGCGATCCACGTCATGGAGTTGCTGCAGAAGCAGGGTGCGTCGATCTCCTACTGCGATCCACACGTGCCGCGCGTGCAGGTGGGCTCGGCTTCACTGACGTCGCTCGATGTGACAACGTTGGGAACCTCGAATTTCGATGCAGTGGCTGTCCTCGTGGGTTCCCCATCGTGGCCGATGGCCGACTTGGAGAAGACGGGCAAGCCGATCTTCGACGCCGTCAACGCGGGCGGCGCGCCGAACGGCCACCGCGAGCGTCTGTAGCCAATCGGCGGTACATCTCGGCGTGCGCCGAGACGGCAATGTCGGTGGTGAACCTCTCGACTCCCCGCTGATGCCCGGCGAGGCCCATCCGTTCGCGAAGCGCTGCGTCGTCGACCAGTAGTTCGACGGCATGTCGTAGTGCCTCGTGATCCTCGCGCTCGACGAGCAACCCCGTGACGCTGTCCTCCACCACGTCGCCGACCGACCCCACACGCGTGCTCACCACCGGTTTATTCGCCAACCCTGCTTCGATCAAGAGGAGCGGGACTCCCTCGTTGTCGCTGCACATGACCACGACGTCTACTGCACCCAGGATCACCCCCAACTGCCGTTGCCACGGGAGAAAGTGCACGTTGGACAAATCACCCGATGAGTGTCGAGTATCTGCGAGGAGTGGTCCATCGCCCACCATCACGAAATGGACGTCCGCTCGGTTGCTCATCCGTCGAGCGAGGTTCACGAATCGGTCGGGGCGTTTGATCGACGCGAATCGGCCGATGTACGCCACGATCACCCCGTCTGCGGGAAGGCCGAGTTCTGTACGAGCACGACGCGACTCGACGAGATCGAGCCGTTCGACACCGGGATTGATCACTTGAGACGTGGACTCCTTGATCACCTTGGCATCGATCAGGTCTCGTCGAACCTGATGACCCACCACCACGGTGTGGGTGGTGACGAGTTGGAGCAGGCGCTCCACGAGCACGATCGCCTTGGTCACTGTCGGACCGAAATACCCCGAGAGCAAATGCCCGTGATAGGTGTGGACGCGAATGGGCACCCGGGCCAGAAATGCCGCCATGCGCCCCAATGCTCCTGCTTTCGCCATGTGCGTGTGCACCACGTCGGGCCTGGTCGATCTGAGGTGTTTGACGAGTGCGAACAGCACGCGAACGTCGTCCCACGGACGAACACGACGGCCGAGCGCCGACACGGTCTCGATCTTCGCCATCAACGGTGAATCGGCGAAGTAGTCACCCTCCTCGCTCGACGTACCACCGCGAACGAGGCTCTGTTCGACGTCGGGGTGGTTCGTGTCGCCGAGGAGCGATGCCACGATGACGGATGGGCCGCCGATGTTGGTGCGGGTGATGATGTGACTAACGCGAATCAACGGTGCTCGCGTCTCCACCAATCAAGCGTCAGTCGCAAGCCTTCCTCCAGTGAAACGGTGGGCGAGTAGCCCAAGACGTTTCGCGAGCGAGTGAGGTCGGGCACGCGTCGCTTGGTGTCCTCGAACGCCTTGCCGTAACGGCTCTCATGGGAGACGTGGGTGATCTCCGAGGTCGAGCCGCATGCCACTTTGACCCGCTCAGCGAGTTCGTTGATCGTGATCTCCACGTCGTTTCCCACATTGAACACGCTGCCTTCCGCCGCTTTGACGGAGCCAGCGAGGAAGGTTCCTTCCACGGTGTCGGCAATGTAGGTGAAGCACCGGGTCTGGTGTCCGTCACCGTGCACCGTGATCGGCTCGTTGCTGAGTGCCTGTCGAATGAAGTTCGCCACCACTGAGCCGTAACCCTTGAAGTCGATTCGTGGACCGAACGAATTGAAGTAGCGCACGACACTCACGGGAAGCCCAGTTCGCGAGTACTCGAGCGCGAGATGCTCGTCGAGAGCCTTGGCGGTGGAGTACGACCAGCGAGAAACACTGGTCGATCCGAGCACCCGATCGTCTTCTTCGCTCATCGGCATCTTCGACGTCTTGCCGTATATCTCGGACGTGCTGGCCACCACCACCTTCGTTCCGTGGTGAGCGCATGCCTCGAGAACCACGTCGGTGCCACGAGCGTTCGTGATGATCGACTCGAGCGGTTTGGCGATGATGTTGCCGACTCCCACCGCCGCGGCGAGGTGGTAGACCACGTCCACCTCTCGAACCAGTGACGAGACCATCGCCTGATTGAGGATCGTGTCTTTGTGGAACTCGATTCGTCCCTCTAGATGAGCGAGGTTCGACAGTTTCCCCGTCGACAGGTCGTCCAGCACGCTGACCTCGAATCCGGTCGAAATCAGACGGTCGACGAGGTGGCTACCGATGTATCCGGCCCCTCCCGTGACGAGGGCCTTCATTGGTGGCACCCCGTGGCGAGCATCAGCACGCGTTTCACGATACTTGCCCCACCAGTGACCAATTTGGTGTTGGGTAGGCTGAATCTTCGTGGCGTCCGAGTGGCTGTATGCGCTGAGTTTTCTTGGAGCGCTGGTGCTGTCACTGATCCTCGTTCCCGTCGTGCGGGCCTTTGCGATCCATCGAACGATCCTCGACGCTCCGGGAGCACACAAGTCGCACTCCTCGCCCGTGCCCTACTTGGGCGGCATCGCCATGGTGGTGGCGTTCTCCGTTGCGGTCGTGGTGGGTGCGCTCGTGCAGCAAAACGCCTCGTTCGGTGACGGAACGGTGTTGATCAAACCCGAGGGACTGTTCGGCGCCGGCCTCGGCCCATTTGGTGAACTCCTGTTGGTGCTCGCACTCGCGTTGTGCCTGAGCGGGATGGGTCTGATCGACGACCTGAGGGGGCTGCACCCCAATCTTCGACTCACGGTCGAGTTCTTGGCGGCGAGCACGCTGATCGGCTTCGGGATCCAGTTCCAATCACCACTGAACGACAGCATCGACGTGATCATCACGCTGGTGTGGCTGATCGGCATCACGAACGCGATGAACCTGCTCGACAACATCGATGGTCTGGCCGCCGGCGTGGCAGGAATCGCCGCTGCATCGTTCTTCGTCATCGCGGTGTTGTACGAGCAACCACTCACCGCGGTGCTGTGCATCGGGCTCGCCGGATGCACCCTCGGTTTTCTGCGGAGCAATTTCAATCCCGCCACCATCTACATGGGAGACGCTGGAAGCCTGTATCTCGGATTCCTGATCGCGTACTTGGGGTTGAAGTTGCGTGTCGACCAGACGGAGTGGACACAACTGCTCGTGCCGATGGTGGTGTTGGGTGTCGCGATACTCGACACCACGCTGGTGGTCGTTTCTCGCCTACATCGAGGCGTGAGCCCGTTCCAAGGCGGTAAGGACCACATCAGCCATCGCTTCCTCCGATTGGAGGTGAGCGTCCGACGGGGGGTGACGGTCATCCTCTTCGGCGCGGCCGTATTGGGTGTGCTGGGTATCGCGCTCTCCGAGATGAGCGCTCGTGATGGATGGTTGGTGTTGTTGGCCGTAGCGATTCACGGAATAGCAGTGGTGATCTTGTTGACGACGAAACGCGCTCAGGCGGCGACCGAATCGTCGGGTGTGATCACCGATTTGCCACGAAAAGCGCTCTGACGTCCATGCCGATTCTCAGCTGGGAGCAGCTCGGCAGGTGGCTGGAGCGCCTGTATGTCGTAGTCATGTTGGTGGGGCTGACCCAAGGCCCCGTGCTGCAATTGTGGTGGACGGGCGCGCGAGCCGAAGGGCTGCCCGTCAAGACGACGATCGTTGCCACGTACCTGGTACTGCAACTTCCCGCAGTCTTCATCTTCGCCTATCAGCGGTTCACGCCCCGCCTGCTTCAGGGCCCGATCGGCGCACTGGTGGCGTTCGTCACCTGGCTCGTCATCACCACCGCGTGGGCGACGTTGAGTTCGCACACCATCGTCGAAGTGCTGTCACTGGCAACCACCTGTGTGGCTGGGCTCTACCTTGCCGTCCGGTTCTCGGTGGTGGACAAGATGATCCTGATCTGTGTGGCCATGCAGATCTGCGTCGTGTGGTCGTACGTCGCAATTCAGCGGGGTTGGCCAGAGAGCACGGGACCATTCGGTGAGTGGATCGGGATCTACTACAACCGCAACTCTCTTGCCCCCGTTGCATCGGTGGGAGCGATCAGCGCATTGGTGTTGTTGTGGATCACGGTTCGCAACAGGGTGTGGCCGCTCGGAATCGGCATTTCACTTCTTCTCGTCGACGTCGTCATCTTCAACGTGTTCGTGTTGGTCCAGACCGAGTCCGAAACCACGCTGTATGCGGGAGCCATCGCCATCGGTGCATGGTTATTGATCAGCGGCTGGCTGGCACTGCACCGCCGCGGTGTATCCACCAAAGCGCTCTCTGCGGTCTGGATGTCGATTTTGGCGGTGCTGTTGTCGTTGCCCTGGGTGCTCGTGTTCGGGATCAAGAGCATGGGTGGTTTCCTCGAGCGATTCGGCATCGGCGGTCGGGAGGGATTGTGGGTACTCAGCTACGACGGCTTCTTGGAGAAACCATGGTTTGGCTGGGGGTGGATGTCGGCCTGGGAGACGCCGAACTTCCTGCCACGCGAGCTATGGAATTGGCAACGCGACATCGCCGGCCCGTGGTCGCACAGCAGCTTCTATGACATCGTCTTGGGCGGCGGTCTGATCGCGGTCGTGATCTTCGTCGGAATGATGGTGTGGACGATGGTGCACCATGCAAGCCAGCTGCCCTTGATGCACGTCGGTCAGACGTACACGGTGCTTGGACTGTTCGTGTTGTTCTCGGCTACGCAAGAGTCGTTCATCGTGGGCAATCACTTTCTGATGGTGATCTTCATTGCGGGCCTCTTCGGGCCGGTGTTCGACTCCGCAGTCAGGGGCGGCGTGATCGCAAGACCGCGAACTGCAGGATGATCAATCCGCCGATAAGCAAACCAAGAATCAGTCCGAGAAAGTAGGTGGAGACGGTCACAGACGACACAGTCGCTGATTTGGCTTCGACGCTCTCATCGATGAGCTTTAGAGCGAAGGCTGGTTCATTGGCCGACTTGCGAAGGACGGTGACTTGGCTGAAAAGCTCAATCTCCAACTGTCGTTGGGCGAGCAGTGCAGTGTCGTCAGTAGTCGAGGAGATCAACTCTCGAACGGCAGCCAAACGTGCATCAAGTTTGTCCGCCACTGCAGTGATGCTGGCTTGAATAGCTGAAGACCTGGTCTCAGCAAACTCTGCTGCACCTACGTCCAACGCTCGTCCACAGTCTTTCTCACTTGCTTCGGTGCAAACAAGACTGAAAATACCTGATCCAACAGAGATGTATGTATAGACAGTGTTGCGCTCAGTGATTTCACGGTTTACCGCGTCAAAGTCTCCTGGCACCTGAGAAATGAGCAGTTTGACGTTGAAGCCATTCGCGTCATTTCGTCTGTGGTTTGTGTCCTCGGAATTGAATTGCGCAATCGTTCCACCGATGCTCAAAGACGGGGCGAACGCCTGAGCGTCAATTTCTAGGGCCACGAGAGAGGAAAGCGGTTGCAACCCCTCGAACCGTCGGGTGGTCTCCACCCGAGCAGGCTCACTCTGAAAGCCTGAATCTTGTGCAAAAAGAAGGCCGACACACAATCCAATGGTCAATGGGAATACCCACCACAATGATCTTGCTGTGGCAAAGAGGTTTTGTTTGGAGACACGCATTGATGCGCCAGACATTGACCCCGAGGCTACCAGCGACTGAGTACCGGGTTCCCTGATGGTTGATCGATGTCGTGACACGATTGATGGCGTGTCAAACGAAATTGAGCGCCTGTTCTCCTACCAGAACGCAATTGACCCCTTGGTCGGTGCGACAATGCTCGACACCGACATGGTGGTGGTGCCCTGCTGGAACCCCGACTTTTGTCGGCTGTTGATCAAAGCTGCCGAGGCCTCAGGAAGTTTTTCGTCGAACGAGTTCGATCCAGTCCCAGCCCAGGAAGTGTCGCTCGCCACGATCAGTCCCGTATTGTTCGAACGAATTCAAAATGACTTTGGATCACGGATCTGGCCGCAGCTGAAGTCAGTGTGGCCACTCATCGACTATCACGGCATCAACGACGCGTTCATCATCAAGTACGAGGTGGGGAAGCAGGAAGAGCTCCGCGTTCACCACGATGTCGCCCAGGTGTCAGCGAGCATCAAACTCAACGACGATTACGAGGGAGCGGAGCTCGAGTTTCCTCGCCAGAACAAGTCGAACGAGTCGGTGCCAGTGGGTTCGATGTTGGCGTGGCCGAGTTTGGTGACCCATCCCCATGCCAGCACCCCCATTCGCAGTGGGGTGAAGTATTCGATGACGATCTGGTTCGAACTACCGCTCGTCATTGGCTGAGCGAGGACGAACACTCAGCCGCCGATCGTCAGCATTCAGGCACGTGCCGTCGTGGGCATTGAACTTCCAACCGTGCAGCGTGCAGACGATGGTGTCACCTTCCACCACGCCGAATTCGGAAAGGTCTGCCTGTCGGTGCGGGCAGTAGCGCTGGATGATGAAGTCGCCGAGCTCGATCTCCTCCGTGACCACTTCCGGTGTCGAGCGGCGCGCTGCCTCGGTCTCGGCTCGCCGCATGCGCTCCACTGACAGGCTCTTGAAGAAGTTGTAGAGGTGCTCGTTGAATTCACCGTCCCTCCACGCCTTGAATCGACAGGAGAGGAAGAGCGAATTCGACCAATCCACTGCATGGTTCCGCACCACCAATTCGAGTAGCGGTCGGGGGATCGTGAATCGGTAGCGAACTGGCTCGCTGGCGAAGTGGCGAACTACACCGCGGTCGAAGTCGATCACGATGTCCATACCCTCGGACACAATGCGACACGAGCCCCCCACGGCCCTCCGCAACGTGGGGGCGAGTGCCAGCAACGGCTCCCACCACGACTTGAGCGCAGTGAGCAGATCGGTGCGTTCATTCGGCCACGACGCCTTGAGTTCTAGGAGCCATGGAGCCCAGTCGGCTTGATACTCGCGGAGGTAGGCCGCTTTGTCGACGAACGGTTGCTTCACCTCGACCTCATTAGAGGGGTGAACTGTGTGCACTCTCCCCAGGGAGGTGTCGATCGTCGTTCCAGGAACGTTCATGATGCCGGTACGCCCCCGCTTGGCCAATTGCTCGAGGAACATCGTCTGATCAGGGAAGATGGATACCTCCTCGCCAGTGATCCAGTTCGCGTCGAAGAGCTCTTCGTCCAAGAAACACGGTGGCCCAGCCGCGGGAACGACCACCTCTGCATCGAGTGCTTCGACGTAGGTCAGCGCCCGCGCAAACTGGCTCTCTACTTTCTTGCGCGACAAGTGCATCAACGTCTCTCGGGGCTCGTCGTAGACCATCGGATACCAAATGGCGCCGCTGAACTGCAGCCAGTGCATGTCGATCGGCCCGTGTTTACGCAGTGCTGCAAGATCACCCGTTCGGCAGTCGTTCTGATTCACCAGACGCGACTCGCCGTCGCCGATGACGATCGCGGAGTCCCCTCCTGGACCATCCGTGATCGTGCTCTCGACATGGATGGCGACGATGAGACCGTCGCCGAGGTCATGCTCCTCGGCGTCCCGCGTCTGGATGAAGTGGTGGAACCCCAAGCTCGCCAGTTGCCGCTGCAGTTCCTGCGTCGGGTAGTCGGGCAGCAAGACCCGAACGTCCTTGTTCATGTGTTCCCGCAGCCACGGCTCATCCAGATGGTCGGCGTGTTGATGGGAGACATAGAGGTAGTCAGGTTTGGTGATCTTCCGCATCAACTCCGGACCCAGGCGGTCGTTGCGGGGAAACACGAACCATGATCCGTGGAATGCCGGAATGAACCACGGGTCACAGACGATCGAGGCCTGGCGAGTCTCCACCAGGATTCCGGCATGGCCGATGGAGGTCGCCTTCATTCAGGCAACGGGCGGATCGACGAACTGTTGTCCACCGCGCGCGACGTGCTCCGTCCACTCATTGCCGTCCCAGTAGCGCAACTCGTATCGGCCAGATGGATCGGCGTACCACGCTGCAGGCACTTTGGGATTCGATGAAGATGGCGCTACTGAGACCTGAGGTTGAGGTGAAACTGTAGAACTCATGGCACGACGCAAGAAGGCGCAGTAACGACCATCAAGGGTGGTCGTGATCGACACCACTTCCCATCCCTCCGCCGACTTCTTGGTGAGTTCTCCAGCAAGGGCTTCGGGGCTCGTGTTGTAGGGGTTGAATGCCACGTATTCGTACATGTGGATCAGGTTACAACTCGCCATTCAGTCGGATAATGCCGAGCGGGCGTAGCCTTGCGGTGTGTCTTCCGTCCCTCGAATCGGTTTTCTCGGCCCCGCTGGTACGTTCACCGAACAGGCCTTGTTGAGCCAGTCTGACTTGGCCAACTCGACGCGCGTTCCCTATCGCACGGTGCCCGACGTGCTGGATGCCGTGGAGTCGAACGAAGTCGATCTTGGTTTCGTTCCGATCGAAAACTCCATCGAAGGAACGGTCAACTACACCCAAGATGCACTGGTGTTCGACCACGATCTCTTGATCCAGCGCGAAGTGGTGATGGATATCGAGCACTGCCTGCTGGCTCCAACAGGTGCACAAGTAGGCACCATTCGCACCGTGCACTCCATGCCGGTGGCAACTGCCCAGTGTCACGAGTATCTCCGCTCGATGCTGAAGGGCGCCGACGTCAAGGCCGCCAACTCCACGGCGGAGGCTGCCCAGACAGTGGCCAAACTCGACGATCCATCAATTGCTGCAGTTGGCCCGAGGGCGGCGGCCGCGCATTACGGGCTGCAGGTGATCGCCGAACACATCGCGGACCACGGAGGCAATCAAACACGATTCGTCCTCGTAGGCAAGGGTGTCATCCCCCAACCGACTGGGCAAGATCGAACCGCATTGGTGGTGTTCCAACGTGCTGACGAGCCGGGAAGTCTGATCTCGATCCTGCAGGAGTTCGCCGCTCGACGAATCAATCTCTCACAACTCCTTTCGCGACCAACCAAGCGAGGTGGCCTCGGTGACTACTGCTTCGTCATGTACGCCGATGCACACATCAAGGACGAGTTGATGGCCGACGTGTTGCGCGATCTTCACGCCAAGCAGGGCGCAGTGAAGTTTCTCGGTTCGTATCCAGCGAGTGGTGCGCAAGCTCACTCTGCACGCGAACACGCAGATGCGCGATGGCGCGAAGCGGATGATTGGATCAACGAATTGAGATCCCGCATCGCCCGCTAGCGTTTCTGAACGGAACGGTGGCAGAGTGGACAATCGCATCCGCCTTGAAAGCGGAAGGCTCAAAAGGCCCGGGGGTTCGAATCCCTCCCGTTCCGCCAGTACACTCAGCGCTTCACGTAATGAGGTTGTTTTTGGAGAGGTGCCAGAGAGGCCGAATGGGGCGCCCTGCTAAGGCGTTGTCCGGGTTTAACCGGACCGTGGGTTCAAATCCCACCCTCTCCGCCAAGGTTTCGCGTCTGATCCTCGTACCTCTCGTCGCGAGCGGGTTCGTCGTCCTCCACAACCCTGACACTGCGTTTGCTTGCGCCACGCCCTACACGGCTAAGCATGGCGACTCCTGGTGGTCGATCGCCGAGAAACACGGCCTGAGTCTGAACAAGGTGTTGAAACTCAACAAAGCGAAGCAGTCAACCAAGATCTTGGTCGGCGACTCGGTGTGCGTGGCAGTTGCAACCACCAAACCCAAACCAGGTACCGTTCGCTACACGCCGAAGGAAGTGATCCAGATCATTCGCGAGGAGTGGCCTGACGAACTCGAAGAACGCGCCATCCAGATCGCCCGCAGGGAGAGCAAACTCAACCCACGAGCAATCGGCATCCCCAACGACTGCTGTTACGGGCTGTTCCAGATCTATTACCGCTGGCACAAGGGTTGGTTACCTGCGGTTGGCGTCGAGAACGCCTCGCAATTGCTTGATCCACGCTTGAACGCGCGTGCTGCATTTCGCATGTACCAGCGGAACAATGGCTGGGGACCTTGGGAGTAGGCGGACGTTACGACGCTAGGATTTGACGCCGTTAGCGCTCGTAGCTCAATGGATAGAGCATCTGACTACGGATCAGAAGGTTGTAGGTTCGACTCCTGCCGAGCGCGCTGT
>JBJTFU010000009.1:0-6153 GCA_046093585.1 Ilumatobacteraceae bacterium
CCGACTGACACTACCGCTCGCCACCACCACCGACGAACGCAACGCGTCGGCCCTACTTGAGGCCCGCAACCTCTCGCCCTCGTCTCGGGTGATCGCGAGCGCGATCACCCGAACGTGGTGGCCCATCGCAGTGGTGCTCGCCGTGTTCAGTAGGCGCGCGCGCGTCGCGCTCGCGCTCGCCGCCTTGGTTCCGCCTGCGCTCGAGTGGACGAAACGACGGCCGGCACTCGACCCGATTCGCTTCACTGCGCTTCGTCTGCTCGACGATGCGAGTCATGGGATCGGCGTATGGCGCAACGCCATCCGCACCAGACAGGGCATACCTCTGTCGATCGCGCTTGGTCGGCGATCCCGATATCGTGAGGGGCGATGACGCTGCGACTGACCGTTCGGCGCGACGACTGGTTGCGTCACGTGAGCGACGTCTCGCGCCAGTTCGGCGAGATGGTTCCCGTGGTCAAGGGCAACGGCTACGGCTTTTCGCGCAACGCCCTCGTCCACCACGCCATCTCTTTGTCGCGGCAGATCGCCGTCGGCACCGTGTTCGAAGCGAGCGACGTACCGAGCACCCATGACGCACTCGTACTCACACCACTGATCACTCCGCACTCCCCGATCCCTGCTCACGCGATCCTCAGTGTCGGTAGTACGGCTCACGTGGATGCGCTCATCGCCTCCGGATTCTCGGGCCGCGTGCTCATCAAACTGCGTTCATCGATGATGCGCTTCGGCGCCACTCGGAACGAGATCCCCGAACTCGTCGAGCGAGTGAACGACGTCGGCTTGGAGCACGTCGGCTGGTCGATTCACCCGCCGCTGCCACAGGATGGGCTCGATCACGCGGCCGAAGTCGGCGCTGCGATTTCGCATCTCGCGGACTCGCTGCCGATCTACGTGAGCCACTTGAGTGCTTCATCGCTCGCCCAACTGCGATCTGCACACCCGGGTCGCAAGATCGTGATGCGCTCGGGAACCCACCTGTGGCTCGGCGACAAGTCGATGGTCGACCTCTCGGCCGACGTACTCGACGTCCACCAGGGTGCGTCCGGCACCGCCGGTTATCGGCTGAACCCTCTCCCCGAAGGCGGCACCATCGTGGTGGTCGGAGCAGGGACGGCGCACGGGGTGAACGTCCTCGCCAACGAGCAAAGTCCCTTCCACTTCGAGCGCCGCCGTCTCACGTTGCTCGAGGCACCACACATGCACTCGTCCATGCTCGTCGTGCCACATGGTGAAAGCGCACCTCGAGTCGGAGAGTTCGTCGACGTGCAGCAACCGATGACACGCGTCTCGGTGGACACGATCGATTGGGTGTGAACGAACGCCTACCCAGTCTGGACGTCACGCGGGCGGTGGCGATCGTCGGTGTGATCGCGCTCAACTACCACGGCTATCTCAATCCGCGGCAGTGGACCCAACCAGTCGATCAGCCGCCGTGGGAGGCCATGTTCAGCCCCCTCACGGGAATCCTCACAACCCGTTTCGCGGCCACGTTCGTGTTCGTCGCCGGAATCGGCGTCGCGCTCTTCTTCCGATCAGGGCAACGTGACCGGCACGAGATTGCACGGCGTCGTCTGGTGTTGTTCCGCCGCGGAGCGTTTCTCTTCGGGCTCGGTCTGATCCTCGAGTGGATCTGGCCGGGGAACATCCTCTTCTTCTACGGTGCCTACTTCATGCTCGCCACGATCGTGGTGACGTGGCGAACGGCGACACTCATCTGGATGAGCGTCGCGATCACCATCGCCTCAGCCACGCTCGCGGGTTGGCGCTTGGACCGTGGCAGGCTCGGCGAAAGCACGGCATGGCTCTCCCCCGAAGTCGACTCGGCGCGCAACCTCCTCATCAGGGTGTTCGTCGACCACACCCATCCCGTGGTGCCCTGGTTCGCGTTCCTGCTCGCAGGCATGGTTCTCGGACGACACATCGACCGGCTCACTGCATTTCGAAGTCGACTCCTTGCGGTTGCCGTGGTCACGCTGGCCAGCGCACATCTTGCCCGTGCAGCCCTGTGGCCGACCTCGTTGATCGACCGCGGCGACGTGGTGATGCGCGTGCTCGTCTCCACCGATCCATACGACCGGTCCTTGTCCTATGTGGTGAGTGCTCTCGCCACGGCGGTCGTCGCGTTCGTGATGATCTCGCTCGTGGTCGATTCGCGCGGTGATTCGCCCGTCGTCGGTTTCCTCGGGACCGTCGGTCGGTTGTCCCTGACCATCTACGTGCTCCACGTCCTCTTCTTCAATCTCGTCGTCGATTGGTTCGGCGTCGGTCGTGAGGGGGGTCTCACGGTTGCGCTTGCGTTGGCCATCGTCTTCTACGCGATCGCGCTGGCCCTCGCTGGATGGTGGTCACGACTCTTCGGCGTGGGGCCGATCGAGCGCGTGTATCGACTCAGAGGCGGTTGACATGGCGAGCGCATGGATGGACGCGCTGCGTGACGAGATGGCCAAGCCCTACTTCGCCGAGCTCACGGCGTTCGTCGACGAGGAACGCGCTCGATGCACGGTGTTTCCGGCCGCAGCAGACGTGTACGCGGCCCTCAAACTGACGCCGCTCGAGAGCGTGCGCGTGGTGATCCTCGGCCAGGACCCGTACCACGGTCCGCGACAGGCTCACGGCCTTTGCTTCTCGGTGCAGCGAGGGGTGGCCGTTCCTCCATCGCTGCGCAACATCTTCCAAGAACTGCGTGACGATCTGGGTATCGCATCTCCCCAGCACGGCAACCTCGAACATTGGGCAATGCAGGGCGTACTGCTGTTGAACGCGACGCTCACCGTACGCGCGGGCGAAGCCGGCTCGCATCAGAAGCGCGGCTGGGAAACGTTCACCGATCGAATCATCGAACTCCTCGGCGAAAGAGAGACACCACTCGTCTTCGTGTTGTGGGGTGCGTATGCGCGCGGCAAGAAGCGTCTCATCGACCCTCGACACACGGTGATCGAGTCGGCCCACCCCTCTCCACTGTCGGCACACAACGGGTTCTTCGGATCCAAACCCTTCTCACGGATCAACGATGCGCTGACCTCGTTCGGCACGGAACCAATCGACTGGTCGCTACCCGCTTGACACTTGGATTCCGTTAGTTTGTGACGATGAGTTCGGTGCGCAGACACGGGTTCATCGAGTGTGACGCCGACACCGTCTGGCGATTCATCTCGAAGATGGACAACCTCCACGAGTGGTTCCCCGTGGTCTCCACCAAAGTGGAGGGTTCGAAGCGATGGATTCAACTCGCCAATGGGATCACTTTCGAGGAGGACATCCTGCTCGTCGACCACGACCTGCGCCGCTACCAGTACTCGATCGTGCCGAATGCGATCATCAAGAGTCACCTGGCCACCGTGGACGTCATCCCCGACGGTGATTCGCGGTGCATCGTCGTCTACTCCACGGACATGGATCCGGAAGTCCTGGCTTTGCCGATTGCGGGTGCGGCCGGCGAAGGGATCACCAAGTTGGCCGAGCGTTTCGAGGGCAAGAACTGATGGGCCGCAAGATTCTCTTCATCACCACCGACCAGCAGCGCTACGACTCGTTGCGCTGCAACGGCGGCACCATCGCCCGCACGCCGACGATCGATGCCCTCGCCGCTCGGGGCATCAACTACGACCGCGCACGGCCCCAGAACGTGGTGTGTATGCCGTCGCGCAGCACCATCATCACGGGACAGCACGTGTCCTCCCATGGCGTGTGGAGGAACGGCGTGCCGTTGCCAGCGGACGCGCCGAGCATCGCGGAGACGCTGCACGATGCCGGATACGCCACCGCACTCATCGGCAAGGCCCACTTCGAGCCGCTCCTCGATCCGTTCCTCCGTTTCCGTGAGAATCGTCTGGGCTTCGAACGGGTCACGGATCCGCCCACCACCCACCGCGGATTCGACCACCTCGAATTCGCCACTCACGGTGCCGCCGGACCGTTGCACTACTCGCAGTGGGTGCGTGCCGAACACCCCGAACACGTCGGCTCGTTCTATGCGGTGCTCGACAACGAACTACAAGTGAACGCGATGGGTGGCGGCGATACCGACGCCCCGCAGGTGAAGATGAACCCGATCCCACGCGAGTGGTACCACACCGATTGGGTGGCCGAACACACGATCAACTGGCTCAACTCGGTTCCGCAAGATCGTGATTGGTTCTGCTGGATGAGTTTTCCCGACCCACACCATCCGTGGGATCCCCCGCAAAGTGAGGTGTCGAGGGTGAATTGGCGTGACCTCGATCTCCCCGATGGGTACATCGCGGATGCCGCCGAACGCGAGCGCGTCATCGACGACAAGCTGCGTCATTTGCGTGGCTGGTACGACGGCACGTTCGTCTCCAACTACGAAGCGCCATCGAAGTGGATTCCCGCATCACTGACCGCCGATCAGGTGCGCGAGGTCAATGCACTCGTTCACGTGGAGAACGAGCTGATCGATGAAGCGATTGCCCGTGTGTTGAAGGCCGTCGACGATCGAGGTTGGACGAACGACCTCGACGTCGTGTTCACCACCGACCACGGCGAATTCCAAGGGGACTTCGGCCTGTTGTTCAAGGGGCCGTACCACCTGGAGTCACTGATGCGTCTGCCGCTGATCTGGTCACCCGCACCGAGTGCCAAGACGCAACCGGCGCGGGTGCAGGCACCGGTCGGTCTGGTCTCTCTCGCCGCCACGTTCGCCCACATCGCCGGCATCGACCGCCCCGACTACACCGAGGCTGCGCGTCTCCCCGTGAACGACGAGGAAGTTGCCTCGCTCGGGCATGAGCGCGTGTTCACCGAGTGGGACAGTGCACTGTTCGGCAAGATCGTGCGCCTCCGCACCATCAGCCGCGGCAACTTCGTCTGCACCGCTGCCCTGGACGGCACGATGAACCGGCGCGGCGAAGGCGAACTGTACGACCTCGCCAACGATCCCTTGCAACACGTCAACCTGTGGGACGACCCGCGTTACGAGGCAACACGCGACGATCTCCTGGACGACATGTGGGCCAACATGCCTGCCACGCGCGAGCCGGTTCGCGCTCTCGACGCACCCGTCTGATTCCTAGAGCGCAGGGATCTGCTGCGTGATGCAGTGGATGCCGCCCCCGCCGTAGGCGAGGATGCCACCGATCTCCAGTCCGATCACGTCGCGGTCGGGCATGTACTCACCGAGGAGCGCCAACATCTCGTCGTCGTCCGGATGCCCAGCCACGGGGACGATCACTGCCCCGTTGACCACATAGAAGTTAAGGTACGGCACTTGCACGGTGCGACCCGCGTACTGCACCACCGGTAGTACCGGTACGTCGAGGATCGTGAGACCATGTCGTTCGGCAACTGCACGATTGTCACCCATCAGTCGATGGTCGACGAGCGACTCGTCGTCACATCCCTGCATGACGAGCACACCCGGCGCCACGAACGCGGCGACGTTGTCCACGTGGCCGTCGGTGTCGTCGTCCATCGACACGCCGTGCGGCAGCCACACCACTTCGTCGACGCCGAGTTCGGCACACAACCGTGCTTCGATCTGCTCGCGCGACATCGAAGGGTTGCGATTCTCGTGCAACAGGCACTGCTCGGTCGTCACCAATCGCCCTGCGCCGTCCACGTTGATCGACCCACCCTCGAGCACCATCTCCACGCGCCTGGTGCGATGTCCCGCATGTGCAGCCCAGGAAGAGGCCAGCTTCGCGTCGTTGTCATAGGGCACGAACTTGTTGCCCCAACCGTTGAAGATCCAATCGAGCGCCACCCGCTCGTCGCCATCGCGGACATAGATCGGACCGGTGTCGCGCACCCATGAGTCGTCGATCTCGATTCCCACCACGTCGACCGCTTCTCCACAAGCCGAACGTGCCTCGTCGACATCTCGTGGTCGCGCAATCATCGTCACCGGTTCGTAACCGGAGATCGTCCGAGCCAGCGCCGCATGCGCTCGCTTCGCCTCTGGTAGGAGCTCGCCGTAGAGATCCGCTCGAGTCGGCCAGCACACGAGCGTGCGCTCGTGCGTGGCGAACTCGGGAGGCATCAACAACACGCACCTCCGTCGAGGCTCGTGAGCGACCGATACAACTCGGGGCGACGATCACGAAAGAGACCCCACGACAGCCTCATCTGACGCAACTCGTCCCGATCGAACTTCGTCACCAACACCGCTTCATCGGTGCGGTTCGCCTCGAC
>JBJTFU010000010.1:0-3216 GCA_046093585.1 Ilumatobacteraceae bacterium
CTGGGTGAACTCGGGAGGACTCGGCACGATGGGCTTCTCCATCCCCGCGGCGATCGGCGCCAAGGTGGGCCGACCGGACAAGACGGTGTGGGCCATCGACGGCGACGGTTGTTTCCAGATGACCGCACAGGAGTTGGTCACGGCTTCGCTCGAGCGCATTCCGGTGAAGATCGGCATCCTCAACAACTCCTACCTGGGCATGGTTCGCCAATGGCAGGAGATGTTCTACGAGGAGCGTTACAGCGAGGTGTATCTGTCGACCGAGGTGCCGAACTTCGTGAAGATGGCCGAGTCGATGGGCTGCGTCGGTATCCGCGTGGACGATCCGGACGAGGTGCAGAACGCCATCGACAAGGCGAACTCGATCAACGACCGCCCTGTCGTCGTCGACTTCCGCGTCGATGCCGGTGAGAAGGTGTTCCCGATGGTCGCTGCCGGTCAGAGCAACGACGACATCATGTTGCACCCTTCGCAGAGCGATCGCAGGGGGAACCTCCGATGAGCGGCGTCAATCCCTACGGCACGTCCGCCAACCACCACGTCTTGTCGGTGTTGGTGCAGAACCGTCCTGGCGTGCTCGCGCGCGTCGCGTCGCTGTTCGCTCGTCGCGGCTACAACATCTTCTCGCTGGCGGTGGCCCCCACCGACAACGACGAATACAGCCGCATCACGATCGTGGTCGACGTGGAGTCGAGCATGATCGAGCAGATCGTCAAGCAACTGTTCAAGTTGGTGGAGGTCGTCCGGATTTCCGAACTGGATCCGCACAACTCGGTCGAGCGTGAATTGATGGTCACGACCGTTCGCGCCACCGCGGAGCAGCGCGGCCAGGTGGTCGAACTCGCCAACATCTTCGAGGGCAAGATCCTCTCGGTGGGTTCCGACGCACTGATCGTCTCGCTCGACGGAAGTCCGGAGAAATTGGACGATTTCGAAGAATTGCTGCGACAATACGGGATCGTCGAATCACAGCGCACCGGCCGCGTGGCGCTTCCAAAGCTCGACAGGAAATCACGAACAACGAAGGGAAACAAAGGCTGATGGCTGCGAACGTGTACTACGAGAAGGACGTCGATGCGGCGCTGATTCGCTCGAAGAAGGTGGCCGTCATCGGCTACGGCTCGCAGGGTCATGCGCACGCCCTGAACCTGAAGGAATCGGGTGTCGACGTCGCCGTCGGTTTGCGCGACGGTTCCTCGTCGAAGGCCAAGGCCGAGGCCGAGGGCCTGAAGGTGATGTCGATCGCGGACGCCTCGAAGTGGGCCGACGTGATCATGTTGCTCGCGCCGGACACCGAGCAGAAGAAGATCTACGAAGAGTCGATCCAGAAGAACCTCACCGCAGGCAAGGCGCTCGCTTTTGCGCACGGGTTCAACATTCGTTTCAATCGCATCGAGCCACCGAAGGATGTGGACGTGATCATGATCGCCCCGAAGGGCCCCGGTCACCTCGTTCGTCGCACCTTCCAGGAGGGCGGCGGTGTACCCGCGTTGATCGCCGTGCATCAGGACGCCACGGGCAACGCTAAGAAGCTCGCGCTGTCGTACGCCAACGGTGTCGGTGGCGCGCGTGCAGGGATCATCGAGACCACGTTCCCGGAGGAGACGGAGACCGATCTCTTCGGTGAGCAGGTGGTGTTGTGTGGTGGACTCACCTCACTCGTGATGGCGGGCTACGAAACCCTCGTTGAGGCCGGGTACCAACCGGAGATGGCGTACTTCGAGTGCTTGCACGAAGTGAAGCTGATCGTCGACTTGATGTACGAAGAGGGGATCGCCGGTATGCGTTATTCGATCTCCGACACTGCCGAGTACGGCGACGTGTCGCGAGGACCGCGCATCATCAACTCGGCGACCAAGGACGAGATGCGCAAGATCCTCGAGGAGATTCGCAGCGGCAAGTTCGCCGAGGAGTGGATCGCCGAGAGCGATGGCGGTCGCAAGCGCTTCGCCGAACTGCAGAACGCGGGTCGCAACCATCCGATCGAGAAGGTGGGTTCGCAGTTGCGCTCGATGATGCCGTGGATCTCCAAGGGCAAGAAGAAAGTGTCGGAAGTTTCGGGCGGCTGAGCCCGAAACTAGAGACACGTTTCGGGCGGCTAGACGTTGCCCGCGACGTTCGGCAAGAGACCCTGTTGATCTAGGTCGGTCAGGAAGTTGGCTATTGCTTGAGTCATCTTGAGCGGGCCCAGTCCGCGCAGGTGTACTCCATCTGCCGCGTACCAGTCCTTTTCCTTCGCGCTAAACCTGTTCCAGTCCAAGATGTGGAGGTTGGGTAGTCGTTGTTGTTGCTCACGTAACACCGCGTTGAAGGTCCGTGCCTTCAACTTGACGTTGCCGCGTTCCATGTAGGTCAGCCAGACGACGACGATTCCCCGCTTCTCTGCTGCTGTCGAGAACTTGTTGACGGCCTGGCGAAACATCGGGGCACTGTTGTAGTCGTTGTAGCCAGTGGCAATTACTACTGCGCGATTCACTCGGTTGATCGAGCGCAGGAAGTAGTCGAAGGCGCTCTCCTTGGACATCTCCATGCAGCCCTCAGCAAGAAGTCGTTGACACCCCGCTGCGCCGAAGATGTAACGAAATCGCTTTTCGAGGTACGCCTTGCCTTGTTCGCTGCGACTCATTCCCGCCATCACCGAGTCGCCGAGCAGGATGATGTCGCTCGAGGCAGAGTTGCGCTCGGGAGGTTGGACCGACACGGGGCCGAGCGCCGTGGTGCCGGTGAGGATCACTGCGATCACCATTGTCCACAAGGGCATGCAAGGGTTTCTACCAGCAGATGATTCCCGAGTTGTTTGGTCAACAATTAGCCCGTAGTGTCACGCCCCATGTCCAACAACTGGGGTTTCGAAACACGTCAGATCCACGCCGGCCAGGAGCCGGACTCGGCCACCGGTGCGCGCACCGTGCCGATCTACCAAACCACGTCCTACGTGTTTCGCGATGCGCAGCACGCCCAGAACCTGTTCGCGCTGGCAGAGATGGGGAACATCTACACGCGCATCATGAACCCCACGCAGGGCGTGCTCGAAGCGCGGCTCTCCGCACTCGAAGGCGGTGTCACTACTGCGGTCGGCATCCCGGGAGCACTCGCCGTTTCCAGTGGTCAGTCGGCGGAGTTCCTGGCCATCCTCACGCTTGCCGAAGCGGGTTCGCACATCGTCACGTCACCAAGCCTCTACGGCGGCACGTATAACCTGTTCCACTACACGTT
>JBJTFU010000011.1:0-3847 GCA_046093585.1 Ilumatobacteraceae bacterium
GGTCGACCGTCGCGCCGAACGCGCGCTTGTAGTAGTCGATCGCTGCCTCGAGGTCGTTGACGGCGATGGCGACGTGGTCGATTTCAGTGAGCAACATGGGTCCTCCTACTTGCGACGGAACAGGCTGAGGTTCTTCTCGCCAACCTTCGATCGCAGTTCGTGGTTCGTGACGCCGAGACCCTCCTTCGGGGCCATGCACAACACGCCGATCTTTCCTTCGTGCATGTTCTTGTGCACCTGGTAGGCGGCTTCACCGGTGTCGGCAAGATCGAAGACCTGAGACAGCACGGGATGGATCATGCCCTTGCTGATGAGGCGGTTGGCTTCCCAGGCTTCGCGATAGTTCGCAAAGTGCGAACCGACGAGGTTCTTCAGTCGCATCCAGAAGTAACGGTTGTCGAACTCGAGCATGTAGCCGCTCGTCGCCGCACAGGTGACGACTGTGCCACCCTTCTTCACCACGTACATCGAGGCTCCGAACGTGGAGCGACCTGGATGCTCGAAGACGATGTCCGGGTCTTCGCCAACGAGTGAGCGGATGTCGCCGCCAAAACGACGCCACTCGGCCTCGTTGTGCGTGTTGTCCTCGTTCCAGAACTTGTAACCCGCGGCATTGCGATCGATGACCGCCTCGCATCCCATCGCCCGGAGGATCTCCGCCTTGTCGGGCGAGCTGACGACACCGACGGGAATGCCGCCACCGTTCAAGACGTACTGCGTCGCATACGCGCCGATACCGCCCGTCGCACCCCAGATCAAGACCACGTCACCTTGCTTCATGTGTGCGCCGTTGGGCGACACGAGCATGCGGTAGCTGGTCGAGTTGCACAACGCGTTGACCGCGGCTTCTTCCCAGGTCAGGTGCTCGGGCTTGGGCATCAACTGGTTGGCCTTCACGACCGAGAGGTCGGCAAGGCCACCAAAGTTCGTCTCGTAACCCCAGATGCGCTGGTTGCTGCCGAGCATCGAGTCGTCGTGCGACGACGGATCCTGGTCGTCGACGTGGTTGCAGTGCACGGTGATCCGATCGCCTGGCTTCCAGTTGCGCACCGCAGAACCAACGCGCAGGACGACGCCAGAGGCGTCACTCCCCATCACCTGGTAGTCGCGATCGTGGCGCTTGGCCCACTCACTTTCCCGAGCGAGTCGAGCGAGCGACCCGAACGTGCTCACCGGCTCGAAGATGCTGCTCCACACCGTGTTGAAATTGATGCTGCTCGCCATCACGGCAATCAGCACTTCGTCAGGAGCGATCTCGGGGACGGGAACGTCCTGGACGTGGACAGTCTTTCGGGGATCCTTCTGGTTGCTCGGCACTCCCTTGAAGGCGTCCTGCTCGGACTTGAGCACCACGGCCGCGCGGTAGGACTCGGGTATCGCCAGCGACGCGAAGGTCGCGGAGTCGGCCCGTTGTTCGATGGCTTCCAGGATGTGGCGCATGGAAAGACAGTACTGACCGACGGGGCGTACGCTCTAGTCCATGCCTGGTTCATACATCGTTGCTGGAGCCCGTACCCCAATTGGAAAGATGAGTGGCGCACTGGCGTCGTTCTCCGCCGCCGAACTCGGGGGGTTCGCGATCGCCGAGGCGTTGAAGCGAGCAAACGTCTCTCCCGACAACGTCGACCACGTGATCATGGGCCAGGTACTGATGGCCGGTCAGGGCCAAGTTCCCTCCCGTCAGGCAGCCGTCGCTGCGGGCATTCCGATGAACGTGCCGAGCGTGAATGTGAACAAGGTGTGCCTCTCGGGTCTGAATTCGATCTACCTCGCCGACCAGATGATCGCCAACGGTGATGCCGACATCGTCGTCGCCGGTGGCATGGAGTCGATGACCAACGCTCCCTATCTCGCGCCGGGCGCCCGCGGCGGTTTCCGCTTCGGCGACACGAACTTGTTGGACGCGATCCAACGCGACGGATTGTGGTGTGCCTTCGACGCCTGCCTGATGGGTCTCGGCACCGAGCGGTATGCCGCAGGCAACATCTCGCGCGATGCACAGGACGACCTTGCGATGAAGAGCAACCAGCGCGCCGCCGCCGCAATCGCCGCGGGCCGACTTGCCGACGAGATCGTTCCCGTGTCGATCCCGCAACGCAAGGGAGACCCGATCGTCGTCGACACCGACGAAGGTGTGCGTGCGTCCACCACGATGGAGTCGCTCGGCAGTTTGAAGCCGGCGTTCGACAAGACCGGAACGATCACGGCGGGCAACGCGAGCCAGATCTCCGATGCAGGTTCGGCCGTGGTCCTCATGTCGAAGAAGGCGCTCGACGCCTGTGGCGTCGCGCCGCTCGGCCAATTCGTCTCCTACGGGATGGTCGCAGGTCCCGATTCCGCGTCGCTCCTCCACCAACCTTCACGCGCGATCAACCAGGCGCTCGCCAAGGCGAAGTTGTCCGTGAACGACGTCGACCTGTTCGAAATCAACGAAGCGTTTGCAGCAGTCGGCATCGCTTCGATGGCCGAACTCGGGATCACCGATGAGATCGTCAACGTGAACGGTGGCGCGATCGCACTCGGTCACCCGATCGGCATGAGCGGCAACCGTCTCGCACTCACCCTTCTCCACGAACTGCGTCGCCGCGGCGGTGGCACGGGTGCAGCTGCGCTGTGTGGCGGCGGTGGCCAGGGCGATGCACTCATCGTGCGCACGGTCTAGCAACCACAGCGATCATCTGCGCTCGGTCTCTCTCGCATTCCCCGTATCCGCCCACGACAACCCGTAGGTTGAGTTCCGTGAAACTCTTCCCGTCCCCCAAAGCAAACAACACCGACACGCTGATCGGCGCCATTGGTGCGGCGCTCGGCATGGCCATCACGTGGCTCATCTGTGATGCGCTCCTAGATGGTGTCGCACCGATCTTGGTGCTCTCGATGGGTGCGTCGGCGGTCATCGTGTTCACGATGCCGACTGCACCAACCGCCCAACCCGTGCCGGTGATCCTCGCCCACTGCGTCGCAGCCTTTCTCGGTGTCGCGTCCGCACAGCTGATCGACAACACGGCCCTTGCCGTCGGTCTCGCCGTCGGCATCCATGCAGGAGCGATGGTGCGACTCGGCTACATGCACCCACCGAGTGGCGGAACCGCCCTGACGGCGGTCATCGGTGGCGAGGCCGTGACCACCTTGGGCTTCAGTTTCATCTGGCGACCGGTGCTCTTGAACGCAGCGTTACTGGTGCTCCTCGCAACCGTGATCAATGCTCCGTTCGCGTGGCGTCGATACCCCGCGCGGTCCTAAGTGCGTGCGGGCGACTAGCCCGTCATTTCGCGGCGGCCCTCGAGTGCCCGACCCAAAGTCAGTTCGTCGGCATATTCGAGGTCGCCGCCAACTGGTAGACCGCTCGCCAGTCGCGTGACGCGCAACCCGAGTGGCTTGAGCAGACGAGCCAAGTACAACGCGGTGACGTCTCCCTCGGTGTTGGGGTTCGTGCACAAGATGATCTCGGTGATTCCTTCGTCGTCAAGACGTGCCAACAAATCACGAACCTTCAACTGCTCCGGTCCGACACCCTCCAGCGGATTGATCGCACCCAGGAGCACGTGGTATCGCCCACGAAACTCACCGGTCTTTTCGACCGCGATGATGTCACGTGACTCTTCGACCACGCAGATCACCGAGTTGTCGCGCCGCTCATCCGTGCAGATCGCACACAGGTGGCTCTCGGAGAAATTGAAGCACCGTTCGCAAAATCGCACGAGCGCCTTGGCCTCGGTGATCGCCCTGGCGAGACGATGCACGTCGACCTCGTCGGTCTTCAGCAAATGGAATGCGATGCGCTGGGCTGACTGCGGTCCGATCCTCGCCCGCCTGGAACGACTTGAGTCGTCGTGTCCTCGCGTGC
>JBJTFU010000012.1:0-4706 GCA_046093585.1 Ilumatobacteraceae bacterium
CCGGCCGACTCCTACGCCACCGAAGCGGCCCGGAGATCCCGGTCCATTCCTGCTCGCATTCGAACTGGACGGTGAGTCCATCGACATGATTCTCACTCGGCTCGCTGCCGAAGGCATCGAGCCCTGGACCGAACCGGTGACAACCGAGATTCCCAACTACGGCACCATCACCACGGCGATCGTCGAGGATCCGGACGGCAACATGATCGAGTTCCTCGAACTTCCCGAGAGACCGACAGACAGGTCCTGAGCGCGCAATCACATATCGTGGTGAGGCCAATGGCCACCGTTCGCAAACAAGGAAACCGACGCAAGACGGGCAAGGAGCAGTACTACACGCCGTCCACCACAGCTTCGAACATCGTGGAGCGGCTGCTGAAACAGGTTCCCGACGCCTGCGATCGCACGTGGATCGAACCAGCCGGTGGCACGGGATCGTTCATCGAGGCAGCGAAGGCTCACGGAGTGTCGTCGATCGTGAGCTTCGACATCGAGCCCCATCACCCGCTGGTCAAGCGCGGCAACTTTCTCAAGCAGAAGCTCAAGGTTTCGGGTGCCGTGGCTATCGGTAACCCTCCGTTCGGACGAAACAATGCGCTCTCCGTGCCGTTCTTCAACGCCTGTGCCAAACACTGCGACGTGATCTGTTTCATCGTGCCGAAGTCATGGCGCAAGTGGTCGGTGATCAACCGGCTGGATCAATCGTTCCACCTGGTCGACGATTACGAACTGGAGATCAACTACGAAGATGTCGACGGCATGGGCCTCTCCCAGAAGTTTTGGCTCAACACCGTCGTACAGACGTGGGAACGTCGAGGATCTCTGCGAGGCAAGTTTGCCGTCGAGGACCGCGGGATCGTGAAGCGCGCCACTCCACGCACGGCAGACGTGTCACTCACCATCTTCGGATTCGGTTGCGGCTCGCTGAAGACCGAGTTTCCCCGCAAGTCGAACACCACACAGATCTTCTTGAGCCTGCATCATCCTCGCGCGCTCGAAGCGTTGCAGCGAGTCGACTATTCGCGCTTCTCCCAGAACACCGCGTACACGGCGGCGCTTTCGATTCAAGAAATCAACTTCTTGTTGAACGAGTACCTGTTTGGCGATCCGGGGCTGACCACGCACCACCCTTGAACAGTCGTCCTTGGCGGATCACGGACGTGTGCTCTCCACCACCCAGCGTTCGTACTCGGGTGATGCCGCCTCGACGCGCACCGCGGATATCGCCGGCAAGTCGTACGAGTGCAGCCTGTTGATGACGGCTACTGCAGCCGCCTGACGATCGTCGGTGGTCTTCGTCAGCAGCATCACCTCCACAACCTCGTCCAACTCGTCGTTCCACCGAAACGCACTCGAAACGGGCCACGAATTGGCACATGCGATGAGACGCTCTTCGAGCAGTGCGGTCCGAATGGCATGGGCTTCTACTTCACTCACACACGTAACGAACAGGTCGACGAGCGCCATGAACGAAACGGTACCTTCGTCGGCTCGCACACGCGTGCGAGTGCACGGACACCCAAATCCCCACTCGGTACAATCGCTCATGGCCGTTGACGCCGCCCTCTCATGGTCTTGACTCCCCCGCAACCAGAGCTCGCCCACCTGGACGAGGAATACCAGCGCATCTGCGCGGCTTTCGACCGCGGCGAACTGAACGCTGCAGACGCACGTGAGCAAGTGGCCGCGTTGCGAGAAGTAGATGAATACGGTCGCACATGGACGATCGACACCAAGCGATCGGGTAGACACGCATCATTCCGCCTCGAAGGCGGGGGCGAGCCTGCTGCATTGGCCCCGACCACGCTAAACCCCGATCTCGTGCCCCTCGACATGCAGTACCAATTCATTTGCGCCGAGTTCGATCGTGGAGCGATCACGGCCAGCGAAGCACGCGGCATGGTGAAGGCGTTACGGCACGTGGACACTGCCGGACGAACCTGGACGATCGACACCGCGAAGTCGGGCAAGCACGCCGCATTCACGATGACCGAACCTGTGGAATCACTCGATGAAGCGGAGGAAGTTGCAGAAGTCGAACGCTTCGATGATTCGCGGATGAATTACACCGCACCTCTTCGTCGACCAGTGAGCAAGGAACAGTCGCAGCGCACATTGAAAGTGGCGCTCATTCTTGGGCTTGCCATCATCCTGCTCTTCGCTGGCATGCGCTACGTGATCGAGGCTACGTGGGGATCGGTCTCGGGTGCTTCCTCCGACTCGACCGAGATCTTCATCCCGGAAGGCGCGGTGCAAACTGTCCCCTACGAGACAGTGGTGACCACACCTCAGACTGGGCCACTCTCGAAGATCGAGGCGTACGGCACGCGTGACGAGGTTCCGTTCAATATCGACATCGAATTCGGTCGCTCCGTGATGAATGAACCACTGATCGTGCATCGTCGTGGCACCGTGGGAGCACCGCGAGTACTCGTGGTGGGAACGATCCACGGCGATGAACCTGCCGGCTTGGAAGTGACTGCGATCCTCCGCACCATGCGACTCGAAGATCCCGTCGATCTGTGGATCGTCGACAACCTGCATCCCGATGGGTTCAAGGCCGGAACCCGTCAGAACGCCAACCAGGTGGACCTGAATCGCAACTTCCCCCGACGTTGGGAACCCGTGGGCAAGGTGGGTTACTGGCAGTACTCAGGCCCGAGCGCAGGAAGCGAACCAGAGACGAAGGCGATGGCGCGCCTCGGCGAACTGATCAATCCGCAATTCACCGTCTGGTACCACCAGGACTACTTCCGCATCACACCCGGAAGCGGACGTGACGGCGAGATCCGAGAGCGTTACGCCAACCTGGTGAACTTGCCACTTCTCACCATCACCGGTGGTAGTTACAGCGGCACCTCGAACATCTGGGCTCGATCTGTCTCCCCCAACGACGGCATTTCCATGACCGTCGAGTTCGGCCCGTCCCCACTCCGCCCAGGCGAGGCAGCCGCCAACGCGAGCGCGGTATTCACCATCGTGCGCGAGTTCTACCTCGACCAGTAGTCAGATACGGCGGTTGGTGGTGCAGGTGAGGGTCCTGCTCCTGCCGTCTTCGTAACAGTGACGATCGGTGTCCCTCGCGTCGTACTTCTCCAACCAGTCGATCTCCGTGTCGGCAATCGGAGGAACAGAGCACGGATATGAGCCGTCATCCGGACAGGGATTGTCCACCACGTCGGCCACCACTCGCGAGAGATACCAGCCGAGGGCGAGCGTTCCCTCGAGTTTCAGGTGGATGCCGTCGTTCTCGAACCAGTGTGGACTCGAGTAACTGAACAGGTTCCAGTTGGCGAGAGTGAGATCCGGATACTCGCCGCTCTTGACGATCTCACGCAGCTGCTTGTTGAAGTCCGAGTAGACCGAGCGTTCACCACGCGATCCGGGTGCCGGGAACTTGAGCGACTCCTTGAGGCTCAGCACCACCAACTTCGCTCCGCGATACCGCGCCATGGCGGCGAGTTCGCGCACCTCTCCACCAAACTCGGCCGTCCAACTGTGGTACCCAGCCATCACCACCACCACGTCCACCGGTTGGTTGTAGTTCTGAAGCACGGTGACGGCGTTCTCCGGCACGCGCTCCTCTCGCCCTTCGCAGGATTGCAGGGCGATCTTGCGGCAGCTCTCCACGTCCAACGTGTAGTCGAATCCGTCCCGGCCACGCTGTCCGTCTTCGTACCATCGCAGCGAAGCCATCGTGGAGTCACCGAGCAAGAGCACGTCGACATCCTTCGGCTCGGGTGCCGGTAGAGAAGCGGTCGTTCCGCCGTTTGCCTTGAGATCGGCGAGTTCCTCGGGTACCACGAAGCGCTGGGCTCGGGCATCGATCCGCGGCGCGATTCCGAAGAGCACGGAGGTCGCAGCAAAGACCGCGAGCACCGAGCCCAGACCAACCGTCACGCTGCGCAACGAGCGCAACGACAACCATTGGTTCACCCGAACGGGGTGTTCGATCGCGGTGTAAGTGAGGCCCGACAACGCAGTAGCGAAGGCGATGAGCAACACCCAGCCGAGGAGGTTCGGGGTTCCGAACTTCGCCTGCACCAGCACGAAGATTGGCCAGTGCCAGAGATATAGCGAGTAACTCCATGCTCCAACGTGCTGCAGTGGACGTACACGCAACACCAACTCTGGTCCGTAGTGGGTACCACCGGCCACGAGCACGAGCAGCGAACCAACCACGGGCAGGAGCGCCGCATAACCGGGGAACGGCGTGGCATTGCTGAACCCGATTGCCGAGCCGACGATGGCGGCCATGCCCACCCAACCGGCACCTGCCCGCAAGGGTTCTGGGATCTCACGCACGCGAGACCCGTACAACGCGAGTCCAGCACCAACGAGGATCTCCCAAACGCGCGCCTGTGGCAGGTAGTACGCACCACCGGGATTGTCTGGTGTCATCACCACTCCAGTGACGAATGATGCAACCAACGAAGCCACGACAATTCGCACCAACAACTCACGCCACCGCTTCTTCGAATAGTGAATGACCACGAAGATGACGAGCGGCCACACGAGGTAAAACTGCTCCTCCACAGCGAGCGACCAGTAGTGCTGTAGCGGTGACGGCGGAGTGACGCCGAGCAAATACTCGCTACTCGTGTAGTAGAGGACGAAGTTGGTGGAAAACCCGATGCCACCGAGGGCCACCGTGGTGAGTTCGCGAATTCGGCCGGGCTCGAGCATGACGAGTCCAGCCACCACCG
>JBJTFU010000013.1:0-9770 GCA_046093585.1 Ilumatobacteraceae bacterium
ATCGCACTCGCTCGCAGCGAGTCCGAGGGCTATCGCGCCGCCTAGTCGCAGAGCAAAAGCCCCCGGCCCGAAGGGTCGGGGGCTTTTGTCATTTCTGGGCCAGTCGCTTACGCAGGAAATCGAGCGACGAAATCACCGAAAGTTGTCGCATCAAGTCGCGAGTGCCCGACAGATTGAGCGTCGTCGAATGGGTGCGGCCATCCTCCAGGACGAGACCGATGCACAACGTCCCGGGTTGGTGACCTTCTTGTGAATCCGGACCCGCGACGCCAGTGAGGGCGAGGCCGATGTCGGCTCCGAGTACCTGCTTGGCTCCCTGTGCCATGGCGAGCGCGGCTTCCTCACTCACCACCGGACCTTCGGGGACGCCCAAGACGGAAAACTTCACCTCGCTCGCATACGAGACCACGCCACCACGCAAGACCGAACTCGATCCGGGGACGTTGGTGATCCGGCCAGTAACGAGGCCACCAGTGACCGATTCGGCGAGACCCAAGGTCAGACCCCTGTCCCTCAACATCCCGACCACGACTGACTCCATGGTGTCGCCATCCACGCCGAAGACGATGTGTCCCACCTCGTCCCGCACGGCACGATCCCACTCGTTCAGCAACTGCTCTGCAGCCTCGACGGACTCGGCTTTCGCCGTCAGCCGAACCTTGATTCCCTCCCACCCGCTGGCAAGGAAGGCAAGCGTGGGATTGCCGGCGCCGTCGAGTCGCTGGATGACTCCGTGCAGCCGCTCGTTCAATCCGCTCTCACTCTCGCCCCAAGTGCGCAGGACCCTGCTGACGATGACGGACGCGCTCCCCGATCGTGTCAGGAGATCGGGCAGGATCGCCCGATCGAACATCTCGTACAACTCGTGCGGCACGCCAGGCACGGCATAGATCACCTTGTCTCCCACCGGACAGATGAGTCCGGGTGCAGTGCCACGGCGCTGCTCGATCACCGTCGCACCGTGCGGCACCATCGCCTGTCGCATGTTGATCTCCGGCATCCGCCGATTGCGCATCGTGAACATCTCTGAGATACGAACCGCCACGTCATCGTCGAACTCGAGTTCCACACCCATCACTTCGGCGATCGCCTCTCGCGTGATGTCGTCGTGAGTCGGCCCCAGGCCACCGCAGATGATGATCGCGTCGGCGTCGGCAAGCGTGCTGCGAATGGCCTTCACCATGCGTCCGCGGTTGTCGCCCACCTTCACCTGCAGACATGAGTCGATTCCCGCCATCGCCAACCGCTCACCGAGCCACGACGAGTTGGTGTCGACGATCTGCCCGAGCAGGAGTTCGGTGCCGATGGCGACGACGTCGCAGCGCACGTCAGGCAGCCTTCCTCGGGCGAACGGCCTGCAGCGCGTACTGCACCCCGGAGAGAATCGTGAGGAACACCGCCAGCCACAACAGTGACTGCCACAACCACGTCTGATCGAGCGCCGTCAACGGCATCAAGGCGAACGCCACCGCCAACTGCTGACTCAGCGTCTTCACCTTCGCCGTCCTGCTCGCGGGGACACTGACCCCCTTGGAGCCCACCACCACTCGGTAGATGCTGACGATCACCTCACGCGTGGCGATGATCAACACGGGGACCACCCAGAACACGTCGCGACTGACGAGCGTGAACATGGCGCCGAGAACGAGCACCTTGTCGGCCAACGGATCGAGGAACGCCCCGCTCTTGGTGGTGCCGTGGCGGCGCGCCAAGTAGCCGTCGAAGACGTCGCTGACGCAAAGGAGGAACCACAGAACGAGGGCGATCCACGAGCCGTTCTTGTCGTTCGGGATCAACGTGAACATCACCGGCGAGACGAGGATCCGTCCCACGGTGACCGCGTTGGCCCACGTGGCGAGGGAGTTCGGATCAACGGGCATCGTCGGACCCCACGAGCGCACCCTCAGCGACGAGATCAGGGCCCATCGCATCGGCGATGCGCACCTCGTGGAACCGTCCGACGGCGAGATCCGTCGAGACATGGATCACACCGTCGATGCTGGGTGCTTCTCGATGACTGCGCGCCACACCCCGTTCATCCACGAGAACTCGAAGTGTCTCGCCGATCAGTTCGTCCCGACGGGATGCCGTGATGCCATCCTGCAACTCACGCAGTTCGGCGATGCGCTCGTTCATCAATGACTGCGGGACGCGATTCGGCAACGTCAGTGCGTGCGTGCCCTCCTCGGGGCTGAACGTGAAGAAGCCGCACCAATCGAGTTGCGCTTCCTCGACGAAGTGGAGCAACTGGTCGTGATCCTCCTCGGTCTCTCCCGGATACCCGACGATGAAGTTGCTGCGGAACGCCGCATCGGACGACATCGAACGGATCCGACGAATGCGTTCGATGAACCGTTCGCCATCGCCCCAGCGCCGCATGCGCCGCAGATGATCCTTCGCGACGTGCTGGAGGGAGAGGTCGAAGTACGGAACGCCGGTGGCGAGAATCGCCTCGACCAGGGCATCGGAAAGATCGCTCGGGTAGAGGTAGAGCAATCGCGTCCACGGCGCGATCGCACTGACTTCATGCACCAGCCGGACGATCGATCCCGCGCCCAGTTCGCTCGGGCGATCCTTGCCGTAACTCGCCAAGTCTTGGGCGACGAGCACGACTTCCTGCACCTCCAACTGCTCGACCTCGCGGAGGATCGAATCCACGTCGCGACTTCGCTGCGGTCCGCGAAACGAGGGAATCGCGCAGAATCCACACGTGCGGTCGCAGCCTTCGGCGATCTTCACGTACGCCCACGGTGCGACGGACTTCGGTCGGGGAAGGTTCAACAGGTCGAACGATGGGAGAGGCTTCTCGGACTTCTTGGACAACTGGATCGGCACACCGAACCCGGCCACTTGGTCGGCTTCAGGGATCGCCTCGGCGAGCTCCTGGCCGTAGCGCTCGGCCATGCAACCGGTGACCACCAAACGAGCCCCGCTCTTGCGCTTCTCCCCGAGGGCGAGCACCGTGTCGATGCTTTCCTTGCGCGCTTCCTCGATGAAGGCACAGGTGTTGACCACGATGACGTCTGCTTCCACCGGATCGGTGGTCCTTGCGAGCCCATCGCGCTCGAGCGAGCCGATGATCTTGTCGGAGTCAACGTCGTTCTTGGGGCACCCCAACGTCTCGACGTAGAAGCGTTGCACGACCGATGAGCCTACTGGTCGGTCCTCCAGTGTTCGGCGAGGTGTGGTCAGGCGTTGAGACGAAGACCCGCACAGGGCCATTGCATCGAGACGAGTCGACCCGTTCCCGACAGCGTGATGTAGGCGGTGCGCAAATCGTCACCGCCGAAGCAGATGTTCGTAGTCAACGGATCACCCGTGAGCACCTGACGCAACACCTCGCCTCCCGGCGACACCACCGTGATGCCGGACACCTGCAGGCCGAGCGTTGCCACGCACACGTTGCCATCACCATCGACTGCCAATGAGTCGAACAACTGCAGCCCCGACAGGCCGCACAACAGGGCCGACGGATCAATCGGCGAATGATGCGCCACTTCGCCCGGACCAGTGATTGCCGCCTTGAACACTCGACCCGAGTGCGTTTCCGCCCAGTACAGCGTTGGAGCCGTCCGGCGAGAGACCGATGCCGTTCGGGGAGTCGGTGGGGTGCACCACTTCGCGGATCGTCGTTCCGTCGGTCGTCGCATAGAAGATCGACGAGATGTCCGCCTGCCGTCCGAAGCGGATGCCGTGGTCGGTGAAGTAGAACCCGCCGTGACGATCGAACACCAGATCGTTCGGCCCACGCAACGCCACGTCGTCACAGTGCGTGTAGAGGTCGCGCAACTCGCCGGTGACCGTGTCGAGACGCTGGATGCGTCCACCGATGTACTCGTCCGGATTCATCGGACCCGGGAACGTCAGGCCGAAGAAGTCGACTTCGCCGAACGAACCGCCGTTGTTGCACACGTACAGCGCTCCATCGGGGCCGAGCGCAAGGCCGTTGGGCCCACCAGATACTTCTGCGATCGTGCTCTTCGTACCGTCAGGGGCGATGCGTGTCACGCACTTGCCGAACATCTCGACGAGTGCGATCGATCCGTCCGGCATGGCGACGGGACCTTCGGGGAAGCGGAGGCCGGAGGCCACCTCGATGAATTCGCTCATTGGCTCACCGTAGTCCTCGTGGGACACGGCCGAATCAACTGGCTCGCTGGAGCTCCTCGAGTTCCTCGACCGTCATCAACACCTCACGTGGCTTGGAACCCTCGCTCGGGCCGACCACACCGCGCGACTCGAGGAGATCCATCAACCGACCTGCACGAGCGAAGCCGACCTTCAGCTAGCGCTGCAACATCGAGGTGCTGCCCTGACGCGTACGCACCACGAGATCCATCGCCTGCCTCAGCAACTCGTCTTCCTCACTGTCGCCAGTCGTGAACAACCCGCCACCATGCTCGCCCTGCTGTTCTCCGTCGACTCCCGAGACGTACACCACCTCGGGGGCTTGACGACGCCATGTGCCGACCACCTTGCGCACTTCGTTCTCATCCACCCACGCCGACTGCAGACGCTGTGAGACCGAGGTGTTGCCTGGGAGCAGCAACATGTCTCCCTTGCCCACCAACTTCTCCGCACCCGGCTGATCGAGGATGACCCGGCTGTCGGTGAGACTGGACACGGCGAAAGCCATGCGGGCAGGAATGTTGGCCTTGATCACGCCGGTGATGACGTTCACGCTGGGGCGCTGCGTGGCGACGATGAGGTGGATGCCCACTGCTCTCGCCTTCTGTGCGATTCGCGTGATGCAATCCTCCACGTCACGCGCGGCCACCATCATCAGGTCGTTCAACTCGTCGACGACGACGAGGATGTAGGGCATCCGTTCGAAGTTGCCCACCTCTTCGCTCTCGAAATCGCCCCGGTCGAACGCCGCGTTGTACCCGACGATTTCGCGGAAGCCCGCCTCGACGAGCAGGTCATAACGACGCTCCATCTCCTTCACCGCCCAACCGAGGGCGTTGGCTGCCTTCTTCGGGTTGGTCACTGGTGGCGTGAGCAAGTGCGGAAGCCGCGCGTATTGCGCCATCTCCACCTGCTTGGGGTCGATCAGGATGAGTCGCACCTGCTCCGGAGTCGAGCGCATGAGGATGGACGTGATGATGCAATTGATGGCGCTCGACTTGCCCGCGCCGGTGGTACCGGCGATCAACATGTGCGGCGTGTTCGCGAGGTTGAGGAACACCGCGCGACCGGCGATGTCCTTGCCGATACCGACGTCGAGCGGATGCATCGCCGAACGGGCCTCTTGCGAACTCATCAAGTCGCCGAGCGAGACGAGTTCGCGTTGCGCATTGGGCACCTCGAGACCGATGGCCGACTTGCCGGGGATCGGAGCCAAGAGTCGCACGTCAGTGGCGGCCATCGTGTTCGCGATGTCGCGGGACAATGACGTCACCTTGGCCACCTTGACACCACCGCCAAGCGACAACTCGTAACGGGTGACGGTGGGTCCACGTGTGTAGCCGACGAGCTCGGTCTCCACGCCGTGCTCTCGCAGCGCATCGATGAGACGCTCGCCACGCTCGACGGTCACGCGCTCATCTGCTCGCTCGTGCCGAGTGACGCTCAACATGTCGAGCGTGGGCAGCGTCCATGCGCTTGGCTTGGCGCCCGGGCCGAGCGGCATCTGCTGCGGCTCGCCCTTGACCAACTTGGTGGCACGCGGCGCAGGAGAAGCAACCGGTTCATCGGCAACGTCGACCTCTTCGTCCATCGGTTCCTCGACGGGCTTCTCGCGACGCAACCGACGTTTCTTCGGTTTCGGTGCGGCCTCTGCCGGGTACAGATCGTCGAGTCCGACGTCGTAGAACTCGGGACCTTGACCGACGAAGTCGCTCTCGTCTGCGAACTCACCACTGGATGGCTCTTCGCGACGCATGCGCTGCGGCACCGACACACCATTCACCCACGCACGTGTGCGCCGCCACAATTCGGCGGGGGTGCTCGCCGTGAGGATGAGCACGCCGCAGAAGATGACGGCGAGCAAGATGACCGTTGCGGCGAGACGTGTCGTCACGTCGCTCAACGGCTGACCTGCGAGCCAACCGAGCCAACCGCCGGCGCGGGCCAGCGCATCGACGTCGGCTTCCACCGAACCGGTGCCCCAGATGATGTGGATGATCCCGAGGAGAGCCAAGGCGATGATCGACAGACCGACCGAGAGTCGGACCCGGTGCTGTACCTCGGCACGCTTGATGAACGCGACGCCGAAACCCACGGCCATGAACGGCGTGAGGAAGCGCCCCACTCCGACGAGCGACGACAACGAGGTGTCGAGGAGCCGACCCAGCGGGCCCGCCATCTCGAAGAACACCGACATCACGAGCAAGACACCCAGACAAACGAGTGCGACCCCACCGAACTCGTGACCCCTGCCGGCCACGATCTCGCGCATCACTGAAGGTCGACGACGGGCCACGAACTCCGCGGGGTCCTCGGGGGCATGGCTCCTCACCACTCGAGGGGCTGCGGCGCGCGGTCGGTCAGCGGCCTTACGGGGCTTGGTGGCCATTGGTCAAAATTACCCCTCGGGTATGGGGCAAATCGGGGATTCCCCTGCCGCTACGCCTCCATTACGACAGGCACGATCATCGGGCGACGCTTGGTGCGTTCCCCCACGAACTTGCCCGCTGCACGGCGCACCTCTTTTTCGAGCGCATCGACGTCCCGCACTCCTCGCCCCAAAGCCGACTCCACGGCCGTGGCGACGGTCTCACACGCCTCGTCGATCAGGTCTTCGGCCTCCGGCGCGTACACCCAACCTCGCGTGATGACCTCGGGGCCGACGAGCACGGAGCCAGCGTCGACGTCCACCGTGACGACGACGATCACCACACCTTCTTCGGCGAGCACACGACGATCGCGCAACACTCCCTGCCCCACGTCGCCCACCACGCCGTCCACGTACAACATGCCCGCTGGAACCCGACCGGCGAGTTCGATCCCGTCGTCAGTGATCTCGATCACGTCACCGTCCTCACACAGCATCGTGCGCGACTCGGGAACACCCATCGTGCGCGCGTGACGCGCGTTGGCCACGAGGTGGTGGTACTCGCCATGGATCGGCACGAACCACTCGGGCTCGCAGATCGACAAGTACATCTTCAGGTCTTCGGCTTGCGCGTGCCCGGTTGCGTGCACGTCGGCGAGCCCCGAGTGCACCACGTCGGCCCCTGCGCGCAACAGGCCATCGATCACGCGGTTGACGTTGGACTCGTTTCCGGGAATCGCGTGACTGGAGAAGATCACCGTGTCGTTGGGCCCGACCTTCACGTACTTGGAATCACCACGTGCGAGCAGCGAGAGTGCGGCCATCGGCTCACCTTGCGATCCGGTGGACACGATGCACACTTCATTCGGCGGGTAGTCGTCGATGTCTTCGATCGACACGAAGTGGCGATCCGGGATCTGCATGAGACCGAGGTCTCGAGCGAGTCTCACGTTGTTCACCATCGAGCGACCGAGCGGTGCCACCACTCGTCCGCACTCGACGGCCGCTTCCGCGATTTGCTGCACCCGATGGATATGGCTGGCGAAACTCGCGGTGATGATGCGTTGGTCGCGGTGCTCGTTGAACAACTGGCGCAGCACCTTTCCAACCAGACGCTCGGAGGGAGCGAACCCTCGCTCTTCGGCGTTCGTGCTGTCGCACATCAACAATCGGATGCCGTCTCCGGCCGCCAACGCCCCGAGGCGAGCGAGATCGGTGCGACGATCATCCACCGGAGTGAGGTCGATCTTGAAGTCACCGGAGTGGATGATCACTCCTTGTGGCGTGTGCAATGCGATGGCGTGAGCGTGCGGGACGGAGTGCGTGACGGGGATGAACTCGACGTCGAACGGACCGATTCGGCGACGCTCGTTGTCGGCGACGGTGATGAACTCCGTCTTGCCCAACAATCCCGCCTCCTCGATGCGGTGACGTGCCAAACCGAGCGTCACACGAGATCCATAGATCGGAAAGGACAAATCGCGAAGCAGGAACTGCAGGCCGCCGACGTGGTCCTCGTGGCCGTGCGTGGCGACGCATGCTTCGATCCGGTCGGCGTTCTCACGAAGGTAGGTGAAGTCCGGCAACACGAGGTCGATGCCATGCATGTCCGGATCGGGAAACATCAGACCGCAATCGAGGATCAGCAGTCGCTCGTCCTGCTCCACCACCATGCAATTGCGACCGATCTCTCCGAGACCCCCGAGGAACGCGATGCGGACGCTGGATGCCATTACTTGGCGGCTCGCGCGGCGCGGAGGTTGTCGAGCACTTGGCGTGCCCGCGCCTCGAGGCCGGCAGGGGGTGGACCCATCGGCAATCGCGCTTCACCCACGTCCAATCCGAGCACGTTCATCATCACCTTGCTCGGCAACGGGTTGGGGTTCTCGTCGCCCGTTTCGTAGGCGAAGCTCTCGAGCAGCCGCGAGTTCACGTTGCGCGCACCCACCACGTCCCCCATGTCCCACTTGGCGAACATCTCCTGGTGATCCTCGGCCGACCAGTGCGTGGCGACGCCTATCACACCGCACGCCCCGATCGACATGAACGGCAGTGTGAGGTTGTCGTCGCCCGAATACAACTCGAAGCCGGCGGGAGCTTGGGACATCAGCAGAGCCGACTCTGCAGGATTGCCCGCCGCGTCCTTCAGTGCGACCACGTTCCCCACTTCGCGCGCCAACTTCAACAGCGATGCGGTCGAAATCTTCCGTCCCGTGCGCACCGGGATGTCGTACACCACCACCGGCAACGTGGTGGCACCGGCCACCGCGCGCATGTGCGCCTCGATGCCCGCTTGCGAAGGACGGTTGTAATAGGGCGTCACCGCGAGAATGCCTGCTGCGCCGAGGGCGGTGGCCTCCTTGGTCATGTGGATCGAGTGCGCCGTGTCGTTCGTACCAGTGCCGGCGATCACGGGAATGCTGACCGCCGAGATGACCGCCTCGAAGAGCGACAACCGCTCATCGTCGGTGAGCACAGGCGCCTCACCCGTCGTGCCAGCGACGACGAGACCGTCGTTCCCGTTGTCCTGCAACCATTTGGCCAGGCGACGAGCTCCGTCCAGGTTCAGTGACTGGTCACGGTTGAACGGCGTGACCATCGCCGTGACGACGCGACCGAACCGTGGCATGGCGAGATACTAACCACCTCGCCCGATCCGTCAGGCTTGTGGAGCTTCCTGACCGAGTTCGAACTTGAGGTACTCCTCGCCGGTGTTCTCCCAATCCTCGAACTGGATCACACCCATCTCCTCGTAGCGGCGACGCAGCCACGACTCGTTGCGATCGAGCAGACCCAACTTCTTGCAGTTCGGCACGATCTTGGAGAACAGCATCTGCTGGAACATCTTGCGACCCGGATCGTTGATCATCAGTGGAACCACCTGCTTCGGATCGACACCCATGTGGTGCCACACCTCTTGCTGGAGGAATCGATCGCGCATGCGAATACTGGCCTCGAACGCGAACTCCTGGCGATCCTTGATCTCGGCATCGGTCATGCCGTCATAGACCTCTTTCAGGCTGAGCACGCCGAACGCCACGTGACGAGCCTCGTCGCTCATGACGTAACGCAACAGGTGCTTGAGCAACGGTTCGTTGGTCAGTTGGTGGAGGAAACCGAACGCTGCAAGCGCGAGTCCTTCCACCATGATCTGCATGCCGAGGTAGGTCATGTCCCAACGTGAGTCGTTGACGACGTCGTCGAGCAACATCCCGAGATGGCTGTTGATCTGGTAGCCACCTTCCATCTTTTCGTCGAGGTACCGCGCGAACAC
>JBJTFU010000014.1:0-3567 GCA_046093585.1 Ilumatobacteraceae bacterium
GTGCGCGACACCCCGTGCAGCACGCCGTCGAGCACGTTCTGGTTGAACCAATACGCGGCACGCGAAATAGGTCCAGCCACACCACGCACGATGACTTGTTCATACAAGGCGTCCAGGTAGTACTTGTTGACGAGCAATCGATAACCGGCGCCGAGCATCTTGTTGCGATCGGTCAAACCGACCAACTTGGCGTTCTTCTTCGTGTACAGCGCGACCGACAACATCCAACTCAGTGCCATACCGGCGAAAACGATGGCGAGGGAGAGCAGGGCCTTCGACCACTTGAACTTGGCGTGCTCCAGCTGAGGCGCGAAACACACGCCTTCTTTCGGAGTCTCGCTACCGCACGGCGATGAATGCCCCTCCTCCGCCCTGACTAGCGACTCGCCAGGACCAGATGCGTGTACGTCCATCACCACGGCAGCGCGCGGCTCCACCCAGTCCTTCAACTTCTCCCACGACTTGCCGAACGGAGTGGCGTTCAAGAACCCGGACGACAGCGCGAGTACCGCGAGGATGATCAATGGGATCGTGATCAATGGTCCGCTCTCGCGCGGGCCGTGGCTTTCCGCATGGGCGTCGTGGCCGTGCGCATCGTGCGCGTGGCTGTCATGGCCATGATCGGCGTGACCGTGATCCACAGCGTGATCCGACTCGTGATGGCCGGCTGCCGCACCACGCGCCTCACCGAAGAAGGTGAGATAGGTGGCACGAGTCATGTAGGCAGCGGTGAGGAACGCGCCAACCAAGCCGAGCACCATGAACATCGTGTAACCGTTGTTGCCCACGTTGTCGATGATCTCGTCCTTGGAGAAGAAACCCGAGAAGGGGAACACTCCACATAGTGCGAGCGTCGAGATCACCCACGTGGTGAACGTGATCGGCATGTGTTTGCGCAGACCACCCATGTCCTTGCGCATGTCGAACGAGTGGTGTGATGCACTGTGGCTGATCGATCCAGCACCGAGGAACAGACACGCCTTGAAGAACGCGTGCGTGAAGATGTGGAACACTGCCGGCAACCACGCGCCTGCACCGAGTCCGAGCATCATGTAGCCGAGCTGACTCACGGTCGAGTAAGCCAACACCTTCTTGATGTCCGCCTGGACGAAGGCGAGAGCAGCGGCGATCAGGATCGTGATTCCACCGATCACCATGATCAGGTTGCCACCCGTTCCGAGAATGTCGAAACCCTCGAAGAACACGGGGTACAGGCGGGCGACGAGGAAGACTCCTGCCACCACCATCGTCGAGGAGTGCAAGAGCGAGCTCACCGGTGTGGGGCCCGCCATCGCGTCGGGCAACCACGTGTGCAACGGGAACTGACCGGTCTTGCCGATCGCCGCGATGAACAAAGCGATCGAGGCCATCAAGATCACCGTGCTGTTCGGCTCACCTGACAGCGCCCACGCGCTGATGCCCTGGATCGAGAAACCGGAGACGCCGAGGTTCTCGGTCGTCCATTGGTTCGATGCGAAGTACAGGATCGCCACGCCGACGAGTAGTCCCATGTCGCCGGTGCGCACCGTGAAGAACGCCTTGAGCGCGGCGCGACTGTTGGCGCCCTCCTCCCACCAGTGACCGATCAGCATGAAGCTGCAGAGACCCATGATCTCCCAGCCGAGGATGAACAGGATCATGTCCTCGGCGATCACCATCGCGAGCATTCCGGCCGAGAAGAGGGTGAGCGCGGCGAAGAAGTGCGTGTACCGACGATCGCCGTGGAGGTACTCGATCGAGTAGATCTGCACCAGCGTCGAAATGAATGCCACGACAACGAGGATCGTCACCGCCAAGCCGTCGATCGATTGACCGATCGTCAGGTTGACTCCCCCGACCTGCCACCAGTTCCACGTGCGAACGACGGGCTCGACGAACTGTCCTTCCGCCGCCGAGCCGACGCGCTGGATCCACTGGTAGGCGCTGCCTGCCGACATGGCGAGGCTCGCGACCATCGACACCATGCCGATCTCGCTGCCCTTCATCGGAAGTCGCTTGCCGAAGAAGATGATCAAGGCGAAGCCGACGGCGGGGATGACCGGGATCAGCCAGGAGTTCTCGAGGAACCAACCCGACGAGAGTGGGTTCAACACCTCGGATGCCGCCAACACACTCATCCCTTCAACTCCGACAGGTCATCCAGTGCGATCGTCCGGCGATTGCGGTAGATCAGCAAGACCAAGCCCAGGCCGACGCCCACTTCAGCAGCGGCCACTGCGATGACGTACAACGCGAAGGTGTGGCCATCGGGCGATCCGTTGCGCAGGGCGAAGGCCACGAGGTTGAGGTTGACGGCGTTCAGGATCAATTCGATCGACATCAACACCAGCACGGCGTTGCGACGAGCCACCACTCCGTATACGCCGATGGCGAACAGGATGGCGGCGAGGATCAGGAACTGGTTGACGAGCATCTCAGTCCTTCCTCGCCAGCACGATCGCGCCGATGACGGCAGCCAACAAGACGAACGACAGGGCCCAGAACGGCAGCAGATATGGCCCGAAGATCAGGTCGCTCACCGCCTGCGTCGGGATCGGTGTCGCATCCTCGGGAAACTTCTCGTCGCCGAACGACGACACCAGAGTGAGCACCGTTGCAGCGAGGGTGAGCAGTGCTACGGGGATGCCCCACTTCCAGTGGGGATTGTTCAAGCCACCCTCGCGGCCGATTCGCGTGCGCGTGAGCATGATGCCGAAGAGGAACAGCACCATCACGGCACCGACATACACGAGTACTTGGGTGACCGCGACGAACTCGGCACCCAGCAGCACGTATTGGGCTGCGGCGCCCGACAACACCACCACCAACCACAACGCGGCATGCACCACGTTCGTGGTCGTCACCACTCGCAGCGCACCCACCACCATCATCAGCGCAATGATGCCGAAGCCGAGGTTCTGGGCGACCACTACTTCTTCTTCCTGTCGGCGCCAGCCTCGAGTTCGGGTGCCTCGGGCACCGTCTCCATCCATTCGCTGAGCTTGGTCTTGTCGTGCAGGAGGTCGGAGATCTTCGGCTCCGAGTACTCATACTCCGGCGACCAGAACAACGCGTCGAACGGGCACACCTCCACGCAGATTCCGCAATACATGCACAAGGAGAAGTCGATGTCGAAACGGTCCAACTTGTTGACCTGGCGTGGCTTGCCACCTTCGCGGCGCGGCGGCGCGAGTTCCTTGTGTGCCTCGATATAGATGCACCAGTCGGGGCACGAACGGGAGCACAACATGCACGAGGTGCAGTTGTCCTGGTGCAACGCGATCACACCACGAGCACGGATCGGCGGTGCTTCCTTCACGTGCGGGTACTGCACCGTGTTCGAACCCTTGGTCAGGGTGCGCGTCATCGTCTTCAGCGTGACGCCGAGACCCTTGATCATTCCTGGAACCTTGGGCATCAGAAAGCCACCTTGAATACTGCCGTCACCATGATGTTGACGAGTGCGATGGGGATCAACACCTTCCACGCGAAGCGCTGCAACTGGTCCTCGCGGAAACGCGGATACGAGAAGCGAGCCCACATCACGAGGAAGGTGATCAACATCATCTTCGTGATCATGATCACGGG
>JBJTFU010000015.1:0-5036 GCA_046093585.1 Ilumatobacteraceae bacterium
AACTCACCGCGTCCCGACACCATCACCGACTCTGACGTCGCCGATTCGTCGATTTTGATGCTGACGTTTCCGAGGACCTCGCGACGGAGCCGTTCACGAAGGTGGCGGCTCGTGAGGAACTTGCCTTCCTTACCCGCCATCGGTGACGTGTTGACTCCGAAGGTCATCCGCAATACGGGCTCGTCGACTTCCAGACGAGGCAGTGGAGTGGTGTCCTCGACCGACGAAATGGTGTCGCCCACTTGGATCTCTTCGATCCCCGCCGCGATGAACAGATCCCCGCTGCCCACTTCTTCCACTTCGACCCGCCCGATTCCGGAGAACTTGAACAGTCCCGTCAACCTGCGCTTGATCACCTGCGGTGCGCCATCCGCACTCGCTTGCTGGACGACTGCGACGGTGTCTCCCTTACGGAGGCGACCGGTCGCCACCCTGCCGATTCCGAGTCGCCCGAGATAGTCGGAAGCATCGAGGTTGGTGACGAGCGCCTTGAGCGGCGAATCGTCGTTCTTCTCCGGCGCCACGACGTGTTCAAGCACGGCGTCCAGCATTGGCTGGAGATCGTCCGCAGGGCCCGGCAGCCCGATTCCCGTGACCGCCTGTCCGTCACGGGCGATGGCAGAGATGACCGGAAACGACAAGTGATCGTCACGTTGTGCCAGGTCGAGGAACAGCTGCTCGACCTCTTCCAGAACTTCATCCGGCCGCGCGTCCTGGCGGTCGACTTTGTTGATCACGAGGATCACCGGGAGGTTACGGCGCAACGCCTTACCTAGGACGTAGCGCGTCTGTGGCAACGGACCCTCGGCAGCATCGACGAGCAGGATCACACCGTCCACGAGCGCGAGTGCTCGTTCGACTTCCCCGCCGAAATCTGCGTGGCCGGGGGTGTCCACGAGGTTGATGCAGGTTCCCCGATAGTTGATCTGGGCGGCCTTCGCCAAGATGGTGATTCCGCGTTCACGTTCTTGGTCGTTGTTGTCCATCACGCGGTCGACCACGGCTTGATGCGCGGCGAAAGCGCCGGTGTAACGAAGGAGCGAATCGACGAGCGTCGTCTTCCCGTGGTCGACGTGCGCGACCAACGCGACGTTACGAATGGGTGTACCTACTACAGACAAGGGGACGGCTGGTCAGTCTTCGTCGGATTCGTCTTCGTCGTCGTCGAAGCGAACTCCGTAACGCTCTGCAATTGCTGCGTACTCATCTTCTTCCGACTGCGGTTCACGCGACTTGCCTCGAAGTCCGAGGTCTTCGGGGGACGGCCCAGACTGCTTCAATTTGCGCGCTTCTTCGAACCGCCGATGGCGTCCCTTCTTCACTGTCTGGGCTCCGTTGCTTCTAGTAGCGGACCCAAAGGCCGCCTACGCGATGAACATTGACCCACAGCGTAGCGGGCGGCGTCTCCAGATCGTCGGCATTGCCGTGGGCTTCAAGTCGCGGACGGACTCAGGCGCAAACGGCCCTGATCATCCACGCTCAGCGCGAGAGAGCCATCGACCAATCCGTCCAAATCCGTGAGGAGCAACTCGGCTCGCCAACCATGACGCAAGCGTGCCTGCGGCAACCCGCCCAGGTATTCGTCGATGTCGTGACGAGTGGCGAGGAACGCCGGATCCAGTTCGGATTGTCGGGCGCGCTCTGCAACCCACGCCACGATCAACGGAATCGCTGAACGTCGACGGGGATCGATGTCGATGCGCTTGGACTCGTCAGTCGTGAATACTTCATCGGCACCCGCCTTGATGGCCTCTAGGATCTCCGCAGTCGCATCCAAGCCGAATTGTCTGCCTTCCACTCCACGACAGCCGAGCAACGCCGACTCGCTGGTCGGACGTGCTTGCGCAATGCTGACGAGCGCCATGTCGGACATCACCCGACGCACGGGGACGTCCAAGTGCATGGCACGTCGTTCACGCCACCGGGCGAGGCTGCGAGCGACTCCACGCGCCTCCCCACGGAGTGATCGCGCATCTTTCACCTTCATCCATGCGTCGTCGAGATTCGGTCCTTCGCTTGCACGTTGAACGAGCTTCGCGCACGCCTCCACCACCCAATCGACGCGACCGAGCGTGGTCAAATGGACCGCCTGATGATCGTGGATCTCGAAGAGATGTTCGACGTCACTGGCGGCGTAGTCGAGTTGCGCCTGGGTCAGCGGCCGTCTCAGCCAATCCGTGAGCCGGTCCGACTTCGGCAACACCACTTTGCGAACGTCGTTCACCAACGACGCCAATGAAACCTGCGTGGACCCGAGGAATCCCGCCGCGATCTGTGTGTCGTACACCCTTCCCGGAAGACGACCGCATACTCGGGCGAGGATCTCGAGGTCCTGTGCTCCGGCATGGAGCACGCAAGTCGAGTCGTCATCGAACAGCGCTACCAGCCGACTCACGTCGCAGCGCAGCGGATCGACCAAGCCGATCTGCTCGCCAAGCCGCACCTGCACCAAAGCGAGCTGCGGATAGTAGGTGCGTTCACGATGGAACTCGGTGTCGATGGCAAACCGGCCGTCGTGGCCCGTCCTCAGGAAGTCGTCGAGCGTCCTGTCGTCTTCGATCCACCGGAACGTCATACGTCGGCGAACCGGTTGACGTTGATCAGGTCGTCGGCGGGAATCTTCACGAGGGTGTGACGAACGAGGTTGGCTGCGTCACGGACACTTCGACCACCTCGATCGTAGAATGGGCGTAGGTGCCCATGGATGGCCTCGATCCGCCAGCTGCTCGCCAGCCACTGGGGCTCCGCATCGGGTGCGGACGTGGCGAAGGCCGCCTCGCATTCGGTCGACTCCAGCGCTCCGCACAAACCTGACACGGATGCGCTTGCGAAGTACGGCATGTCACAAGGCAGCACCACGATCACACGCCCGGGTGAGTGATCTGCTGCATCCAGGATCGCTCCGAGGGGGCCCGATCCTTCGCGGGCACCGAACAGTGCAGTCGCATTCCAGGAATCAGGAACCGACTCACGACCGACGACGAGAACCCGATCCACCACGGGCGCCAGAGCGCGCACTGCGCGCAATCCCATCTCGACCCCGTCCACGAGATGGATGAACTTGTCACTGCCGAAGCGGGTGCTCCGTCCACCTGCAAGGACGATCCCGACACGATCAGACCCGAATCGATCAGACCCGAATCGATCAGACAACGTCGCTCCAATTGGCCGAGGGATCCAGCTGGGCGAGGAAGGTGCGACATCGCTCTGCCTCCCCCGATTCCCCGATCAGCCGCGCCATCCGGGCCAAGCCGGCGAGACAACGCAAGAACCCACGATTCGACTCGTGCTGCCAGCGCACATAACCGGAACCGCGCCAACCGTTCTGTCGAAGTGAGTCGAGCCCGCGGTGATAGCCGATCCGGTAGGCCATGTACGACTCGAGGTCGTCTCGCGCGCGGTCCCCGTAGGCGGCCCACGCGTGCAACGACGTGGGGTTCGCAGCGACGATTCCTGCCACCGCGGATCGTCCCGGCTGGCCTTCCGCAACTTCGTCGAGCGCAGTCAGGATGACGTGCGACTCTACAGGGAGCACCACCTCGGGTGGTCGATTTCCTGAAAAACGAACGTCCGACACTGGACCAAAGCGTAGTGGCAGACTTTGTCGGTGAACCTTTCCAACTTCGACGCAGAGTCGGCAAAGAACTTCTCCCTGGTCGCCCTCGGAGGTTCCGTGTTCGTGGCGCTCCTCGTCCTCAAATTTGCAAAGTCGATCGTCACCAAACTGATCCTCCTGATCGTGTGCGGTGCACTTGGCTGGACGTTCTTCAGTCAGCGCGACAGCCTCAACAGTTGCATCGATGCCGCACGGGTCCAGGCGTCCTCCGGCTCGTTGTCGAGTCTGGAGTGCGAGTTCTTCGGTCGGTCGTTGAAGATCGACAGGGACGGCGCTTCGATCCAGTGAACGTCGATTCGTTGATCGACGACGTCGATCGTTGTCCCACGGCGAATCATGTCGTCGGACTGTGGGCGGATCGCCTCCTCGCACGCGGCTTTTCGGAGCTGACCGATCTGCAGGCTCCTCCGACCCGAGCCGGTTTCTTGCGGCGATCCGGTCTCCTCGTCGCGTGGCGCAACATGGACGAGTTCGCAGATCTCGGTGCACGCATCATCGGCGCCCACACCGACTCACCCGGTTTGCACCTCAAACCGAATCCGAATCGGTCGTCTCTGCACCACGGGCAGCTCGCCGTCGAGGTCTACGGATCGCCGATCTTGTCGAGTTGGTTCGATCGGGACCTCGGCCTCGCAGGAACCGTGGTCGGTCGCGACCGAGTTGCTCGCCTCGTCCACGTCGACCGACCGATCGCCCGGCTGCCCCACTTGGCGATCCATCTCGATCGAGAACTCAACGATCGGGGTCACCTAGTCGACCGTCACCGGCATCTCAGTCCGGTGTGGTCGGTCGAGCCAGCCGACGTGACCCGGTTTATCGCCGAGGCTGCAGGGGTTCCCCTCGGCGAGATGGATGCCATGTCGATCCAACTCGTCGATGTGCAACGCGGATCCCGTCTGGGGAATGGATCGGAGTTCGTCTCGTCTCCCCGACTCGACAACCAGGTTTCGTGTTGGGCTTCGATGCACGCCTTGCTCGACCCCGGTATCGCACGTCCCGCCTTGGTCGTCCTCTTCGATCATGAGGAAGTCGGCTCATCGTCGCCGGACGGTGCGGCTTCCCCGATCCTCGAGCACCTCCTCGAATCCTTCGTCAATGCAGCGGGCGGTTCGCGGGCGTCCTACCTGGCCGGTGTGGGTCGCTCGCATCTGCTGTCGATGGACAACAGCCACGGAGTGCACCCGAATCATCCGGAGAAGCACGATCTCGACAATGCTCCGACGATCGGCGCAGGTGTCGCGGTGAAGATCAACGTCAACCAGCGCTACGCGACGTCCACACGTTCACTTCCCATCGTGCAGGACGCCGCCCTGCGCGCGGGCATCACATTGCAGCGCTTCTCCTCCCGCAACGACATCGGCTGCGGATCGACGATCGGACCGATCGCTGCGACGAGACTGGGAATCGACACGGTGGACGT
>JBJTFU010000016.1:0-3174 GCA_046093585.1 Ilumatobacteraceae bacterium
GCGTCGCGGCAGCGACGTCGTGAAGGCACTCGCCCTCGGCGCTCGGGCCGTGATGATCGGACGCGCGTACTTGTGGGGGCTTGCCGCCAACGGTCAGGCCGGAGTGGAGAACGTGCTCGACGTCATTCGCGGCGGCATCGATTCTACGTTGCTTGGTCTCGGCAAGGGGCACGTCAACGAACTCACCCGTGACGACGTCGTCGCCCCCGACGGCTTCTACCGGCGCCTCGGCGCCTAAGCGGCAATGGCGGCGTCGAAGACTCGTCGCTTCGCCGAATCACCCGCATCACAACGCCGCGTACTCGAAGAGACGTGGACGCGTCTCGTCGCCTGCATTCCGAGTGGTGTCGCTGCGAAGAAATACGACATCGACTGCATCGAACTTGACGGCGTCGTCGTCGCGGGCCTCAAGGGTTTAACCGAGCACAACTCGTACTTTCCGTTCAGCGGAAACGTCATCAAACAGCTCGGAAGTCTGCCGAAGGGATGCTCGTCGTCGACGGGTGCATTGCGCTTCCCGCTCGACTCGGCGCTGTCAACCCAAGTGATCCGACGTCTCGTCAGGATTCGTCTTCGTGAGATGGCTGACGTCGATCACGGCAAGCGGGTCGTCACGTTCCCGAATGGATCGTTGAAGGCCGTCGGTGGGATGCGCAAGGGAAGCCTTCATGGTCCGTGGTCGTGGTATCGACAAGATGGCTCGTTGATGCGAACCGGTGCGTTCAGGAATGGCATCGCCGTGTCCACCTGGTGCACCTATGACGCGAAGGGCCGCAAGGTGTCAGAGACCGTCAAGGGTTCGTCGTCGACAACTTCGCGACGATCAGGGTCGCGAGCGCCTCGGGCGATCCCTCCGCGCGCGAAATCTCCTCGCCAGTCAGCAAAACGATCGGATGCTTCCCGTCGTCGAGCACGATGACGGGAAACTGATCTGCAACCACCTGGCGCAATCCGTTGGGCATGTCGTTTCGATGAAAGGCCACGAACGGGTGGGGCAGTGACGACGCGCAGGCGTCCCACGAAGACTTGCGGGTGAACACACCGTGGGTCACGTCGCACAACGAGCAATGCCGGCGGCCAAACCTGGCACCGATCCAGTAGGAGGCCTCACCCCAGATGGTTGCATCAGCGTCGTAGATGCCGACGAGCGTGGAACTGCTTGGAGGCATCCTTTGAGTGTTGCTCAAGACGAGCAAACTTCCAACTCTCACTAGCCTGTCATGCATAGCCTCCGTAGCTCAGTGGATAGAGCGACGGTTTCCTAAACCGCAGGTCGTAGGTTCGATTCCTACCGGGGGCGCTGAGTTCGTTGAGGTTTTCCATGCAAACGCTGACCGTGGGTCGGTAACGCAGTTCGATTGCGGCAAAACGGCACGATATCGAGCAGTGCCATGTAAGACTCGCTGAATGCGCACTCGCATCGGGCTGGTCGGGGCTTCACTTGTTCTCCTCACCGTCACAGGTTGTGGTTCGGCGGGATCGTTGAGATCGGACGGTGGTGCGTCGACCATGGTCGGGCCGCCGTCCGACATCTCGGCCGACCCGCGAATCTCGACCCTTGCCGACCTTGAGCCGATCGATTCGTGCCGCATTGCCGACGCGACTCCCGACAACGGCATGGATAATCCGACGAAAGTTTCGACTTCGGGCTTTCCTCGTCGCACCACATATGCGGGCGAGCTTGACAAGGTGCGGTTGATAGCGCTGCCCGTCGGCTTCGCCGATCAGCCGTACACCGAGCAGGATCACGCCAAGCTGGTGACGGCGATGGATGAAGTCGCGAAGTATTACGACGCAATCTCGTACGGCAACGCCAGCGTGGAGGTTGCGGTGGCACCGTATGACAAGGTTGTCGCGCTTCCGGACAACGTGTCGAAGTTCCGGCTCCGCTCACCAGATGGTTATGCCGACTCAAATGGCGTGACATCAAAGGCCATCCGCCGTGCCGACGCGTCACTCGATCTCGGCTCGTACGATGTGGTCGTGGTCGAGACACCCGCCGACCCGGAGGCGGTCTTCTGGCCGCAGGCACTGCCGTTGGACGCCTCGATTCCGACTGCGAGCGGTGATGTGAACGATGTGGTGTGGACTGGCGGATGGCAAGCCGGCAATTGGCGAGCCATCGCGCACGAGACGGCACACCTGTGGCTCGGACTCGAGGACTTGTACGACCACACGCCGAACTCGGATGAGTACGACGGCACATTCTGGGAGTGGGATCTGATGAATTCATTCCGAGGATCCTCACCTGAGCTCACTGCGTGGAATCGCTTCTTGCTCGGTTGGCTGAACGACGACCAGATTCGCTGCATCGCCGAGGGCGCGGCGACCTCGACCACGCACTTCATCTCGCCGATCGAGGATGCCGCAGCCTCACCAAAGGCCGTTGTACGGCCGCTCGATGCTGGACGGGTACTCGTGGTCGAGACGCGCCGCGTGCGCGGCTACGACCAAGGACTCCCGGGCGTGCTGGTGTACGTGATCGACACCAATAATCGAAGCGGCGACGGCCCTGCGATCGCGAAAGGTGAACTGTCGCTTGACCCCGCGCGGATGCCGATATCCGACCGGTACGTCATCACCGTGACGAGATCGCTCGAGACCGAGGGCGTATTGATCGAGCTGCTGGACTCCAATGACAGCGGCGACCTCGTCAGAGTTACAGCGCCGTGAACCTGCGATCGATCGGGCAATGGCGCGCGGCGCTCGCAGTTGTCATCGCCGCCGTCATCGCCTCGGCGTGCGGATCATCCGGCGAGCTCGGCACCGAGAGCGCGCGCCAGTTGCGGGGTGTTGGCGTGCACGTCAACCAGAAGACCGGGCTCGTGGCCGTGGTTGAACACGACGTCACACTCGAAGACAACAAACTGCCAAGGATTACTGTCACCTGGGGCTACACGAACCGAGAGATTCCGGAGACGATCCCAGAGGTGTGCGCCGCCAGAGTCTCCTCGCGTGACGGCGCCGCAGTCGACGGATTTCCGATCGGCATGCAACTCACCTCAGATGAGGGTGGTCGGCTGCGACTCGACCAGTTCATCACGTGGTCGGCGGCGACCATCATGTTTGGCGGATGCGGTGCGCTTGACGGTGCCGTCGATGCGCAGACCGGAGTATTCGACATCGGAGCCTCGCTTCCGGCCGGGACCGCGTCAGATTCGGTGTGGACGGTGA
>JBJTFU010000017.1:0-11044 GCA_046093585.1 Ilumatobacteraceae bacterium
ACGTAGTGGTGGATCGGGATGCCGAGAGCACGACGCACCGTGCGCACGAGCACGTCGGTACCCACTTGGTAAGCGGTGTTGATGCGCTGCTCCTTCTCGCCGTTGCCGATCTTCACCCACAGATCCCTGGGGACCGAGATCAGGCTCACACCGCCCGTCTTCTTGACGTAGTGCATCACCATCAAGGTGTCGCCGCGCTTGCCCCCCACGTCGGACTCGGCAAAAGCGGAGCAGCGCAGCACACGGTGATCGTCGCCGACCATCAGACCGCTGGTCGGGGTCGCCTCGATCGGAAGTGGGACGCGCCGCCCGGAGCGAACCTGTTGGTGTCGCTCCTGTTCCGACTGCACTCGTCTCGTCCCTTGCACCATTGCACGCACATCGTCGGCCTCGCCGCCCGCGCAGCCTGCCACACCGTGTTCGACGTTCGCCCCGAACTGAAGTGGCCGAACGACTTGCTGATCGACGGACGCAAGGTGGCGGGAATCCTCGCCCAAGGGGGGGACGGATTCGTCGTCGGCGGTATCGGCGTCAACGTGGGTTGGGCACCAGAAGGTGCGGCACGGCTCGTGGAGGACGAAACGGTCGACGGACAGGGACGACCGTTGCAATTGTTGAGCGCGATGCTCGTGGAGGTCGACATCCACGAGTCGATGTCGCGCGACGAGTTGCACGCCGCCTACCAGGCACAGTTGGCGACGATCGGCAAGCGCGTGCGTGTCGAGATGACCGCTGGCAAGGTGATCGAGGGAGTCGCCGTGGGAGTGGACGTGGATGCACGACTCGAAGTGAAGGCGGACGATGGTGTGGTGATCCGCGTCGAAGTCGGCGACGTGATCCACCTGCGCACCTAGTCCCGACTACCTTCTTCATCGATGGGTCAGAGTTCGAGGAAGGGCGGTTCGCTACTGACGACGATCGCCACGTCCGTGTTGGTCGCCTTCATCGTGGGTTGCGTGGGTGCGACGGGGCTCGTCCGGCAGTTGCGTCAGTCGGTGGATGGTGTGACCCGTGAAACGACCGTGACCGAGACGTTGGACGCGCCAAGTCCCGACTTCGAGAACATCCTCCTCGTCGGTTCGGACTCGCGCGAGGGCTCCGATCCGAACGACCCCGACTTCGCCACGATGGGTGCCGAGTCGGACGTGGGGGGCAAGCGCGGCGACACCTTGATGGTGATGCACTACGTCAAGAGGACGGGCGGTGTGAGCCTGATCTCCGTCCCCAGGGATCTGTGGGTGAAGATCGGCAACGGCGAGAAGGAGCAGCGCATCAACACCGCGTACCAGGTGGGCACCGACGTGCTCGTACGCACCGTGCGTCGTGCACTCGGCATCCCGATCCACCACTACGTCGAGGTGAACTTCCAGGGCTTCAAGCAGATCGTCGACGCGATCGGTGGGGTGTCGATCTGCGTCGATCGGCCCTCGCGCGACAAGAGCACCGGACTGTTCCTCAAGCCGGGATGTACCACGCTGAACGGGGTCAAGGCACTGGCGTATGCCCGCAGCCGACACTTCGAACAGAACCTCGACGGTCAATGGAGCATGGACGCCACCGCCGACATCGGGCGCACCGCTCGTCAGCGCAAGTTCGTGCAGACGTTGGCCAGTGAGGCGGTGACTCGACTGATGTCCAACCCGCTCCGAGCGGGAGCATTGATGTCCAACGGCCTCGATGCACTCGTCGTGAGCGAGTCACTCGACATCATGGATTTCGCCAAGCGCATGCGCGGGGTGGCTGGCGGGGGAATGACCTCGTTCCCGTTGCCCGTCTATGGCGACACGGTGCAAGGCAACTCGGTGCTGCGACTCGGAGAGGGTTCAGCCGAGTTGCTGGCGTTCTTCGCTGGAACGGGCCCACGACCCCAGATTCAGTCGGACTGAGCGCTCGTCGTTCAGGCGCGTTCGACTTGCGAGTTTCCGCGAGCAGCGAACTCGCTTGCCGTCATCGGCTCGGCGATGCGGTTCCCCTGGACGAAGTCGCACCCGAGGATGCGCAGCCGCTGGGTCTGATCGTCGGTGGTCACCCATTCGGCGATCACCGACATGTTCAGTGAGTGCGCCAGTTGGATGATCGAGCGCACGATCGGGTCGTCGCCGCCCTGGATGCCGATGTCGCGCACCAGCGTCCCGTCCAACTTGAGGTAGTCCGCAGGGAACTCCTTCAGTCGGGCGAGCGAGGAATAGCCGGTACCGAAGTCGTCGATCCCGAGACGCACGCCGAGACGCTTCAGTGCGGCAAGCGTCCGCGCGACCGTCGGGTTGTCGCTCAACATCACCTTCTCGGTGACCTCGACGACGACGTGGTACGGGTCGAGCGCGGAGTCGTGCAGTGCACCCATGACCCGCTCGACGAAAGCGGCGTCGCCGAGTTGGCGGACCGAAACGTTGAAGTGGAGGAGGAACGAACGATCCACGATTCCCGAATCCATCCACCGCTTCGCCTCGCTACACGCGCTACGGATCACCCAGTCGCCGATCGGCGTGATGGCCCCCGACTCCTCTGCGAGCTCGAGGAACGCCGGTGGAGTGAGCACGCCACGCGCGGGATGATTCCAGCGGAGCAAGACCTCGGCGCCGGAAATCCGCGACGACTGGGCGGAGACGACCGGTTGGTAGACGAGGAAGAGTTGGTCGAGGGCGAGGGCACGCTCCAGTTCCGATGACAGAGCGACGCGCTCCTTGGCGGCCCGACGCATCTCGTCGCTGTACATCTCGCTGCGGCCTCGCCCGCGCTGTTTGGCGAGGTACATGGCCGTGTCGGCGTTGCGCAGCAGCGTCACCGCTGCATCCGCGGGCGACTCCTCGGAGAGCAGCGAGTCGGTGGACACGGCGATGCCGACGCTCGCGCTCGTGAAGATCTCGATGCCTTGCAGGATCACCTGGCCCGTCATCGCCTGACGGACTCGCTCGGCGACTTCCATCGCCACTTGCGGATCGGCCAATCCGTCGCACAGCACGACGAACTCGTCGCCCCCGATGCGTGCCACCAAGTCGGAAGGGCGGGTGGCTGCAACCAACCGTTTGGCGATCGTGTTCAGCAATTGATCGCCGACCCCGTGACCGATGTTGTCGTTGACGTCCTTCAGTTTGTCGAGGTCGACGAAGATGACAGCCACCCCGCGCTTCAGGGTGCGGCTGCGTTCGAGTGCTTCGGCGAGCTTGCGCAGGAACAGCACGCGGTTGGGCAATCCGGTCATCGCATCGTGCGTCGCCTGACGGGTGAGTTCGTCCTGCAGTTGCTTGGCCTCGGTGATGTCGCGGGCGATCGCGGAGTAGTGCTGCACGACACCGTCGTGCGAGCGCACGATCTGCAGCACGATCGCCATCGTGCGCATGATGCCGTCGGGCCCGCGGAAGCCGATCTCGCCATCCCACTTGTTCAGTGAGGGCGACGTCTGCACTTCTCGCGGAAGCTGATCGAGAATCGCGCGGATGAACAGTTGCGTGGCGGGGTCGTTGTCGTTGCGCTCGTCGACGCCGATCAACGTGCGTGCGCCCTCGTTGGCGAACAACGCTTCACCCCGCGGGTCGAACACGACCACGGCGTCACTGGACGAGTCGAGGAGACCCACCAGTTGCTCGCCGAGCGTTCGCTGGCGCACCGTCTCGGACACTTCAGTGGCCACTCCGAGGTGTCCGCTGATCGATCCATCCGCGGCGCTCATGGGTTGGGTGGTGACGCGGATCCACATCACGTCGCCGCTCGGCTTCCACAAGCGGAACTCGACGGTGAAGGGGCCACCTGCGGCCCTGCGCCAGGCAGCCTCGGCTTCAGCGCGCTCGGTGGGCTGCGCGTTGACCCACGCGGCGGCACCCGGTGAGACCGGACCACCGTGCAGGACCAGCGTGCGGAATGCCTCGTTGGCATCCACCAACCTGCCGTCTCGATCGGTCTCGAAAACCGCGATCGGCACCGTATTCAAAGAGCGGTCGATGGCTCCATCTTGGCAGGATCATCGCCTGGGCGGGCTGACTCTCGCCCGCTGGGGCCGAACGGAACTACGGAGTGACGAACGAACTGGTGACGACGTCGAGCGCGGCCGCTTCGAGGGTGTCGACGATGGTCCGAGCATCGGTTCCCGACTCCAATTCGACTTGTTGGGGCAGGGCGTACCCGATCAGTTGGAAGGTGTGTGTATCGGTGGGGCACGGAGCCCGATAGCCCTCCGTGCCGTCGGCGAATCGACCGACGATCGCGCCGACCGGAATCGAACCCTCCTCGACGACTGGTGATGCGGGGTCGATGTTGGCCATCGCCCACAGCACGTCACCGTCCGCCGACTCGTCGATCAAGACGAGACCAATGGTCACGATGTCGCTCGGGACGTTGGAAAACTCGATGCGGGGAGAGATCGACTCGCCGAGACACGTGTGGCGCTCGTCGATCCGCTCGCCCGTCACCCACGGCGTGGTCATCGAGAATCCCACCGCCTGCTCGGCGACCGTGGAGGTGGTGGGAACCGCCACCGACTGGGTCTGATCCGATGACGGAGGCCGCATCGAGCGACCGTCGCTCGAACAGGCGACGAGTGCCGCTGACGCGAACGTCGAGAACACGATGCTCCCGAGGATCCGTCGTCGCGTCATGGACGCACAATACGACAGGAGTCGCGTGGGTGGACACCACTAATCTGCTCGCCGTGTCGAACCCGCCCTGCATCCTGACCGTCCACGCTCATCCGGACGACGAAGCGTCCAAGGGTGCGCCGACTCTCGCCAAGTACGCACGAGAGGGAGCGAGGACCGTCCTCGTGTGTTGCACGGGAGGCGAGGAAGGCGATCTGCAGAACCCTCGTCTGCGCGATCCCGGTCAGCCGTTCCACGGCCTCGATCGAGACGCGGAGCGAGCCGAGATGGCGAGGCGACGTCCGTTCGAGCTGGCCGAGTCGGCGTCGATCATCGGGTTCCATCACGTCGAGATGCTCGGCTATCGCGACTCGGGGATGCTCGGCAGCGAGGCCAACGGGCACCCCGACTGTTTCCATCGAGCGGATCTCGACGAGGCAGTGGGACGACTCGTGGCGATCGTTCGCCGTGAGCGTCCGCACGTGATGATCACCTACAACGAGGATCAGCGGGGATACCCACATCCCGACCATGTGCGTGTGCACGAAGTCAGTGTGCGGGCCTTCGATACGGCGGGAGATGCAACCAAGTACCCCGAGGCGGGGCCTGCCTGGCAACCACGCAAGCTGTACTACTCAGCATGGTCGCGGATGCGCCTGACCGCGATCCACGAAGCGATGTTGCGCCTGCGAGGTTCATCGCCCTTCGATGAGACGTGGTTCGAACGGCCGGACCTCGACGGGCAGATCACGACTCGCATCCATGTCGGTGAATTCCTGTGGGCGCGCTCCGGCGCGCTGCGTGCCCATGCCACCCAAATCGACCCCGACGAACCGTTCTGGTTCGGACTCGACGACGATGAGTTGGCCGTCGCCTACCCATTCGAGGATTGGATCCTTGCCAAGTCGCACGTCGACTCACCGGTCATCGGCGTTGTGCACGGTGGCGCGGATTACGAGGACGACTTGCTCGCCGGAATCGGCATCGGGTGACTGGCGGTAATCTGCGCGCCGTGGCTGCGAGGAAGAAGTCGGTTCCCAAAGTGGCCGTGCAGTATCGGGTCACGGTGTCCAAGGCCGAAGTGCGCACGGACGGCCCCGACGACGCAGAGGTGGTGTTCAGTTGTGCGCTCGCCGATGCGACGAGTGATCCCACTGCCGCCTACGTGCAGGGAAGATTGAAGGCCACCGGGCATACCGGAGTGATCCTCGGCGAACTGATGAGTGGTAGCGCGGCGAAGCGGCTCAGCGAGCTCGCATCGCGTCCCTGATCTGGCGATAACCGATCAGGGTCGCGCCGCTGCGCGAGATGGCATCACGTAGGGACGAGTCTTCGACCACGAACCGATGGTCGTCGATCCAACCCTCGGCGATCTCACCGAGTGCACGAATCTCGGGAGTGTCGATGCAGGGCTGCACGTGGATCTCGGTGACGCCGGGTTGCAGTCGTTCGAGTGCCTGCAGGACTCTCGTGCGGCTTCCTTCGCGCCAGTCGTGATCGAAGTGGTCGGGGAAGAGGATTCCTTCGTCGCTCGCGAGTTTGCGGAACGGGAATCCCGCTTGTGCTTCGGAGACGGTGGAGGGGAGTCTGATCGGCAGATTGAACTCGACCGCCAACTCGAGATACACGTCGAAGAACTCCGGGCGGAGGGTGATCGCGGTGAGGTGCGGCGCAAGATGCGTGACGTCGATGCCCCACTCGATGGCGCGAGAAATCTGGGCACGGAGTTCGCGCAGCACCTCGACGGTGTCGGCGTGTTCCCACAGGTCGTCGATCGTGCGCGGGAATCCGCCCTCGCCCGACAACAGCGACGGTGAGTGGGTGATCGGTCCCCAGCGGTAGAGGTCGTGCTCGCTGTTCATCGTGAGATGGACGCCGATGTCCTCGCCGCGCTGGTTGAGCACCGCGTGGCGTGCCCACGGGGCGGGCACCATCAGCGACGTGCAGGTGGCCACACCTTGGCGCAGAGCGTCGAAGATTCCCTCGTTGGCGGCGTGGAACGAACCGAGGTCGTCGCAACTGATGATCAGGAGCTTGGCGGAGGGGGCATGGCCGAGGCGCTCGTTCAGCGTGGTCGTCACGGTGAGAACGCTACTGGCGACAAGTCGCCCACAGTCCGGCGTTGGCCGTTCGCGCTTCGTCGGCCACACGCTCGAACTTCGCCGCATGGGTGGTGTTCGGTGCGATCGAAAGTGGACGGGCAAGACCCTCGCGGAGGAGCAATTCGTTGATCATCTGCTCGTCGATGAACACGTACAGCAGCAATCGTCCGAAGTGGTCCCGCGCTTCGATGTCGCGTCGGATGCGCACCGTCGTTCCTCGCGGCAGCAGTTCCTTCGTCCGCGCGGATGCCTCCGGGCCGAAACACTCGACGGGCTCGTCGGGGTGGACGGTTTCCGGCGTGTCGATGCCGAGTAGCCGAACCGTCTCGTTCCGATCGCCGATGCGAAGCTCGATCGTGTCGCCGTCCACCACCTTGCGCACGGTCGCGGTCCCCGGTTCGGCGGATGGAGAGCACGCGACGATGAACGGCAGCAGGACGAGCAACACGCCTCTCGACATCGACGTCATGTGTGCGCACCCACACCATCTATTGGGCAGTTTGGCAATTAGTGTCTCTGCCGTGACATTTTCGCTTGCCCCGCTCGGAGTTTGGACATGGACGCTCGACGCGCAACCGGCACGCGGGGCCCAGGAGGCGGTGGCAGAGATCGAGTCACTCGGTTTCGGTGCCGTGTGGATCCCGGAGGCGGTGGGTCGTGAACCCTTCGCGCACGCCGCGCTGCTGCTTGCCGGGAGCGAGTCGATCGTCGTCGCCACCGGCATCGCCTCGATGTATGCGCGCACGGCCGTCACGATGCAGGCCAGCCTGAAGACGTTGACGGAGGCGTTCCCCGAACGTTTCTTGCTCGGTATCGGTGCGAGTCACGGACACATGGCCAAGGCCCTGCACAAGTCGGCCTATGAGAAGCCGTATTCGCGGATGGTGGAGTACCTGGACACCATGGACTCGGCGATGTTCGCCGCAGCGACGCCCACCACCACGCCGCGTCGAATGCTCGCCGCGCTCGGCCCGAAGATGCTCCAACTCGCTGCAGCTCGCACCGAAGGCGCGCATCCGTACTTCACCACTCCCGAGCACACGGCAGCGGCCCGATCGATCATGGGTCCGGGAAAGTTGCTCGCTCCGGAGGTGGCGGTGATCCTCGAGCGCGATGCGACGAAGGCTCGCGAGATCGCCCGCAGGTTCATGGCGACGTACGTGCGACTACCGAACTATGCGAACAACCTGCTCCGCCACGGCTTCACCGAGTCCGACCTGAAGAACGAACATGGTGTCCCGAGTGACCGGTTGGTCGATGCGATCTGCGCATGGGGCGAGATGGAGACGATCGCCGGGCGAGTGAAGGAACATTTCGACGCGGGTGCGGACCATGTCTGTATCCAGGTGTTGAAGGAAGATCTCACCGAGTTGCCGAGTGCCGAGTGGCGGGAGATCTCCGCACTCGTGCCCGAGTTCGCCTCACGACGTTCTCAGTAGCCGTACACCTTCATCTGCAGTCGGCGCATTCCGCCGATCCAGCGTTCCCGATCGTTCGCCTTCGCTTTGGAGTACTCGGCCACCTCGGGGTGGGGAAGCACGAGGAAGCGTTCTTCTTCGATCGCCTTGACCGCTTCATCGGCGACATGTTCGGGCTCCAACACCGCGCCGGCTGCCTTCACGACGTTCGCCCCGCGACCGAAGTCGTCGGCTTGACGGAGCATGTCGGTGTTCACGCCTTGCGGGCAGAGACAACTCACCTTCACGCCACGGTTTCCGTACGTGATGGAGAGCCACTCGGCGAAGGCGAGTGCCCCGTGTTTGGTGAGGGTGTAGGGGGCCGATCCGATCTGGGAAAGCATGCCGGCGGCGGATGCCGTGCTGCAGAAGTATCCGTCACCGCGCTCGAGCCAGCGCGGCATCAGGTGCTTCGCCGCCCAGCGATGAGCGTGCAGGTTGATGTCGAACGCCCTGTTCCACGTCGCTTCGTCGGTGGTGAGGTCGGTTCCCGCGGCGATTCCGGCGTTGGCGAAGTACAGGTCGATGTCGCCCCATGCCTCGCGCACCGCATCGATCGTGGCGACGTTCGCCGCTTCCGTCGTCAAGTCGGCAGGTAGCGCCAGCGCGGAGTCGGCTCTCTGGTCGTTGAGTTCGGCGGCGAGCGAGTGCAGGTCGGGATGGTCCATGTCGATGACCGCCACCTTGGCGCCTCGGGCATGGAAGGCCGTGGCGAGCGCCCAACCGATCCCGCGAGCAGCACCGGTCACCACGGTTGTCTTTCCACCAAGTTTCACACCGCGATGCTAGGCAGGTGTCGTCTTTCTGGTGGCCGGGTGGGGTAGGTTGCTGGCAGATAGTCAGGGACGACGAGCAGGGAGGAAGCGATGACTGCAGTGCGAGAAACGACGGTGATTGCCGAGGCGATGGCAGTGGTCGACAAGGCCCTCGCCGAGATGCTCAATCGTGAGCTCGTCTCCACTGACGAAGTGGCCGACCTCTTGCTCGATCTCAGGCTGTTGCTGACGGCCTCCGCAGAGTTGCCCACCAGCGACTGAACCGGTTTCGATGGGCAGTCACCCCGAGGTGGGTGCGCAGCGTTTCCTCATAGCGATGTCGGACGTCCTCGGCGCTCGTGCCACATGCCTCGTCCACCGAGAACCCGAGGCGAATGACGTCCCCGTCCACCGTGGCGATCAGTGACACCGCGGCGCCCAGCAGGGAGACGTAGGGCGACAACGTTCCCGACGTGATGCCGACACCGCTCAGTGGTGCCATGGGCTCGGCGAACACGCAGGCCACATCGATCGACCGTGTGCGACGAACGTCGAGCAGTGAGGACAACAAGGGTGGCATCCACGGACCCAAGTCGATCGATCCCCATTCACCAGTCGACGCCGACCGCTGTGGAAGGTGGAGGAGCATCTCGTGGATGGCGAGCACGCGTTCCGTAAGGGTCATCGCGCCCGTCGGCAGTGGGACGTCGACGAGTCGAGCGGCGTCACGACGACGCATGGCGACCCCGCACTGCAGCGTGTCGACGGGAGTCGACTGGTGCAGTTCCGACATGGACTCGGCGAACAAGGCAAGGATGACGGCTCGCTCGTCGACGTTCAGGTTCGCGGCGGCGCGCTGCACGACGAAACGGTCGACGCGAAGGTCCTGGTGCTGGAGCGAACCGGAACGTTCCGTCCAGATGGGCGATCGGCTTCCACCCGACTTGTCGAGATCCTGCATCACCCGAGCGGCGATCGCGGCTCCTCGGTCGATGATGGTGTTCACGGGATCGGGGTGGGACAGCACGCGTTGGGCCAGGCCGAGCAGCTTCATGTAGTCGAAGTTGGATTCGTCGACCGTCACGGTCGGGTTCACGGGGTTGCCGCTGAGTGCGCCGGTCACCCGCTCGTCGAAGTCGGCGAGTCTGCGCACGATCAACGCACTACGAGAGCGTGCCAACTTCTCGACGTAGTGGATGGTCCAGCCCGGGCGACTCGGTTCGAAGGGTTCGGCGACGAGTCGTGAAGCCAGCCGCTTGAGCTCGCGCATGCTGCGCGGCTCGGGGATCGCTTCCAATCGCACGTGGAAGTCGGGGTCGAAGTGCGGATCGACCGTGACGGCCGATCCGCTCGTCACCTCGCGCATGGCGGCGCCGGCAAGGGCGAGCGTGCGTAGTCGCTGCAACATCTCGTGCGACTCCACTCGAGCGTCGATCGTGACGACGTCGACGAGGACTGCTGGCCGCGGCACGGGGGTCACGGGGTCATTTCTAACGGGGAACTGACGTGTGTTTGAACTCGTTCAGGGAATCCCACGACAAATTCTCGATGATTCGTTCGATCGTGCGTCGGGCTGTAGCGGGGTCGCCATCCGGCCGATCCAGTAGGCGCACGAATACGGCCCTTTCATCCTGGATGAACACGGGAACTCCCCACACGTGGTGCGTACGCGCAAAGTTCGTGTGCTCGTCGCGAATCGTGGCGAGAGGTCGACCGCTTTCCACTTCGCGTTGCGCGGCACCAACGTCCACGCCGACGTCGGCGACCACGTCGAGGAGTGTCCCGAGATCGCGGAGGTTGCCGGCCTCTGCATGTCGATGTTCGTACAAGGCGTGGTGCGATTCGAGAAAGCGATCTGCCTGGGAGTCGCGGATCGCCACCGACAACTGGAGTGCGAGCAGGCCCGAATCCTGGTCGGGCCGCTCCCACATGTCGGGCTCTCCCGGCTCGACGTGCGTCTGACCGAGGCAAAACGGAACGAAGTGCACGGCCCAGTCGGCCCCACCGTGCAGGCCCCAATACAGATGGTCGTGCACGATTCGGCCGTAGGGGCAGCGGTAGTCGTAGGTGACGGCGAAACGAATCATGCATTGTGCAACCTGTCGGTTACGGAAGTTATTCCTGGGATCTCGAAATTGCCGACTGCTTCAGCCGACGAA
>JBJTFU010000018.1:0-7810 GCA_046093585.1 Ilumatobacteraceae bacterium
TGAAGCCGTCATCGATCGCAAGACGGCCCGATATGAGTTCTGGAACGACGACGACACCCACAACGAGTCGGAGTGGCGACGGTTGGGAAGCGACATTCGCGGGCTGGTGGGAGAAGATCCGGACATCGTCTTCGAACACCCCGGTCGCTCGACGTTCGGTGCGTCCATGTACGTCGTGAAGAAGGGCGGAACGGTGGTCACCTGTGCCGCAACCAGTGGTTACATGCTCGAGTTCGACAACCGCTTCTTCTGGATGCGTCTGAAGAAACTCGTCGGTTCACACTTCGCCAACTATCAAGAGGCATGGGAAGCCAATCGCCTGATTGCCAAAGGCATGATCCATCCGGTGCTGTCGAAGACGTTCTCGATGGACCAAACGGGCGAGGCCGCCTACCAGGTGCACAAGAACCTGCACGAAGGCAAGATCGGCGTGTTGTGCTTGTCGCCGAAACCAGGTTTGGGAGTCACCGACCCCGATCTGCGGGTGAAGGTGGGCGAAAGCAAGTTGTCATACTTCAAGTAGAGAGGTGAGAGATGCTGTTGACGGAGATTGATCATGTGGCGATCGCAGTGAACGATCTGGAATCTGCCATCGAGTATTACAAGAAGGCCTTTGGTGCCACGGTCGACCATCGCGAAGTCGTGGAGTCGGATGGCGTCGAAGAGGCCTTGCTGAAGGTTGCCGAGAGTTACATCCAGTTGCTGACTCCAACCCGGCCCGACTCACCAGTTGCCAAGAGTCTCGAGAAGCGTGGCGAAGGATTGCACCACATCGGCTACCGAGTGAGCAGTTGTGCAGAAGCACTCAAGGCGATGGTGGATGCAGGGGCCACAGCGATTGACAAGGCGCCGCGACCCGGGAGCAGGGGTACGACGGTTGCCTTCATCCATCCGAAGGGCAGCTTCGGCACCCTCATCGAGCTCGTCGAGGAGTAGGACGGAGCGCCGTGGACGTCACGGCACCAGAAGTGTTGACGTACGCGGTGCTGATCGCGATCGGCGTCGTCCAGTCTTTCGAAGACATCGACACACGGCGTGTGCACGTGCTCACCACGCGCATGTCGGGGGTATGGGTCTTTGGCATGCTCGGCGCTTCGGCACTCGTGGCGGGTGAGACGGGCGCACTGATCCGAATGGTGCTCTGCGCACTCGCACTGTGGGGCATCTTTGCGGTGCTCGACCGGGCGACCCTAGGCGGGATTGGTCGAGGGGATCGTCGGTTGGCGCCGGTCATCGGCGCGGCAACCGGATACCTGTCGGTGGAGGCGTTCGCATTTTCACTTCTCGTAATCGCCGTCGTCGGCTTCGTGTTTGCTGTCGTTGCGGTGATTCGGGCAGGTGTGCAGACTCGGATTCCGTTCGTACCCGTCATGTATGCGGGAGTTCTCGTTGCTGTCGTCGCCCACGGATAGGTTTCGTCCGTGCACGTTCACTTGATCGACGGAACCTACGAGCTCTATCGCCAACACTATGGACAGGCCATTCACGGGCGAACCCCTCCTCCATTCGCTGGCACCATCGGCGTGTTGAAGTCGACGATTCAGTTGCTCGAAGATGGAGCGCGGTACGTCGCGGTCGCCACCGACCACACGATCGAGAGTTTCCGCAACGATCTGTACGACGGCTACAAGACGAGTGAAGGCATGGAGCCGGTCCTGCTGGAACAGATCCCGCTGTTGGAGGAGGCCCTGACTGCGCTCGGTGTGACGGTATGGGCGATGACCGAGTTCGAAGCCGATGATGCGTTGGCTTCCGCCGCCGAGAACGCATCGAATGATCGACGTGTGCACAAGGTGTCGATCTACTCACCCGACAAGGACCTCGCCCAATGCGTTTCTGGAAAGCGTGTGGTGCAATACGACCGACGGAATCGGATGGAGGTTGACGAGGCCGCCGTGCACGCGAAGTTCGGAATCGGGCCACGGTCGATCCCTGACTATTTGGCGTTGGTAGGAGATACGTCGGACGGCTACCCGGGCCTGAAGGGTTGGGGGGCGAAGTCAGCGAGTCAACTGTTGGCCATGTACGAGACGGTGGAGAACATCCCCCGCGATCACACTCGTTGGAAGGAAGACGGACTGACGGTGCGTGGCGCAGAGAAACTCGCATCAGTGCTCGTAGGGAATGAGGAGTTGCTTGGAACCTTCAAGACACTTGCCACGCTGCGCAAAGATGCGCCGGTAGGTCACATGGAATCATGGAAGTGGGATGGCCCCACACCTGCATTACGAGACCTCGCCGATCAACTTGGTGCGTCTGTATCTGTAGAGAAGGTCTACAGACTGAAGTGACGGCCAGGAAAACTGCGGCACTCGCGAGCGTCCGATGAAGGCTGCTGCCTTCCGGCCCTGACCTGATTCTCGGGCTTGCGTCGCACAGGCCCCGACCGCCACCTCACTCGGTAGACGAGTTCTCAGGGTAATCGGGGGCTTGTCCGATCAGTCACGGATAGCCTGACGAGCCACCAATCGGTGATCCGATGGTGCGAGGAGGGGTGCGAGAGCGGCCGAATCGGCACGCTTGGAAAGCGTGTGAGGTGCAAGCCTCCGTGGGTTCGAATCCCACCCCCTCCGCCATGGTTGATGCTGAGTCGGCGATGCGCATTGCTCTGGAGGAGGCTGAACTCGCCGCCTCCTTAGGTGAGGTACCGGTGGGCGCGGTGGTCTTGTTCGAGGGATCAGTGGTTTCTCGTGCGGGAAACCGTCGCGAATCGTCGTCTGATCCTCTTGGCCATGCGGAGTTGTTGGTCATTCAGGATGCGGCTTCCAAATTGGGAAGTTGGAAACTCACAGAGTGCACCCTCGTGGTGACCCTGGAACCGTGCATCATGTGTGCTGGAGCGATTCTCAACGCGCGCATCCCGCGCCTCATGTTCGGTGCTTATGACTTGGACGCAGGCGGAGCGGGATCCAGATACAACCTGCTCGATGATCCCCGACTGAATCACCGTGTTGAAGCGAGTGGGGGGATTCTGCAAGCGGAGTGTTCTGACTTGCTCGCCAGTTTTTTTACGGCTCGTCGATAGCCTCAGTCGACGGAAGGGTGCCAGAGCGGACGAATGGAACGGTCTCGAAAACCGTCAGGGGTGCAAGCTCCTCGGGGGTTCAAATCCCCCCCCTTCCGCCAGATCGTCTAGCCCAATCAGCGATGACCAGAGACCTTTGCTTGTCGAGTACACAACCGAGATCAGATTCGCGCACGATCAGTGGTGTCGAGAAGGGTCGAGGGACTCATCCAACTAGTGCCCCGAGGTAAGTTTGCAATGTGATTACGTCTCACGTTGAGCGGTATGTTCACGTGGTTCACCCGCTCAGCTTGGCTGTGCTGTTGTTGTTCTCGGCAGGCGTTCCCATGCCGAGTGCTTTGCTGATCGGAACAGCGCTTCTTGTTACTGCAGCAATGGCTAGGCAAATGATGTCGCTTATTGGCGTCTCGGGCCCGTCGCTCGATCTCTTGGCGGCATTATCAGGGCTATTGGTCATAGGTGGGTCCTTGACGTTCGTCACCGTGCTTCTTGGGATCACATACAGCCTCATCGCGTTCGCGGTCGTTACGGCAGCACTGGTCCTTTCTTGGTTGCGGTCATCCCAGGAATCGCAGACTCCACCCGATGGCTCGGACCGATTGATGATCCTTTACGGGCTCACTGCAATTTGTGCGATTGGTCTAGCGATCAAACTCTGGTACTTCATGTCACCATTCGTGTTGTCGCTGATTGCATCCCTCATAGTCCTACGAACGATCGGAGATGGAAACCATCGATCCAAATCCAAGGTCCGGACACTGTTCTGCCTGATTCCTTTGGTTCTTGGTGCTTCTTGGTCCAACCGCCTTGCGCTTAATGAATCTTCTGAGGGGCTGATCTTCCGTTCGGCAGACCAGTACTACCGAGCATCACTGGGGTTCTCCACGACCCGTTTTGGTCTCTCGGATCATGTTGGCGCGGCGGGTTACGACCTCAAATACCACTGGCTCAGCGAAGCAATGATGGGGATGGTGTCTCTGATCTCGAGACAACCCGTACTCGAGGTGGTTATGAGAGTTGCAGCACCACTCGCGTTTCTCGCTACAGGATTTGCGGGGTACCACCTCTCTCGGGTGATTGGTTCGACCAAGAGGCAGAGTCTGTTCACCGTGGGACTGCTGATTCTCCTGTCGAACTTTCTCTACAGCCTTGGCATAAACATCTTGCATACGACCGAGATGGGTCAACTTTGGGGAACGAGTTTCTTCCTCCTGGGCTTCTCGGTTCTGATTCTGCATGTCTCGAGCCCGTCACTGAGAACTGGGATACTCCTGTCTTGGATTGCCATTCTCACTCTCATGACCAACACCACCTTGGGTATGGTGCTCGTTGGTACGTCGTTGTTGGTGATCGTTCAGCACACGCTGATCGGTAAAGGACGCGGAGCAAATATCGTCTCTGCCGTCGCATTGGTCGGTGGCATGGTGTTGCTGAGCCAAACGCTGCTGAAGTCGTCCGACAAGGGTGATTTCTCGCCTCAGATCAGTCTTGAAGATCCGTTTGGCTATTCCTATGTTCTGGGGTATCTCGGTAACAACCCACTTGTGAAGGTGGCGGGTGCGGTTGCGCTCATCGCATTGATGTGGTTTCAGGGAGGTGCCTTCGTTCCCAGATTCACGACCAAGCTGTCAGTGATGTTGCAAAGCACCACCTTGCCTTTTGCTTATGCCTACATTGTTGCGCTGGGTGGCGCAACACTCGTACAGATCGGCAACTACGAGCAGTATCGGTTCCTTCTGACGATCTTGATTCTCACTCCAGTGCTCGCAGCCAAGAATCTTGACGGGAAGCTCGTTCGCGGGTTGCATCTCGCCTGGATGGCTCCAACTCTCTTGAGTGCAATTGCTGTTGGCTGGCTCTCACGTGACTATCTCCAGAAGGCCTTTGGCGACGCCACGTTCTTCAGGCCGCGTTTGGTATACGTGTCTTCATTGGTGATTGCACCGTTCGTGCTGTGGGCTGGGACGACCTTGATTCGAAGATTGTTCGGGGGTTTTCGCGGTGTCTTGGTGTTGAGAGCAGTGGTTCTGGCCTTTGCAGTTGCTGCCTCGGTGTCTCACACCACACGCGAGACACTTGCCTACATTGACTACTCGTCACAACTAGTCAGTCCGAGCGCTGTGAATGCTCAGCGCTATGAGTGTCTCGAGTTCGTGAAACGTGGGAGCAAAGTCGATGAACGAATCGCCACCACGATGTGGCGATGGAGCAGCGAATTCTTCTCAGAAAAGTGGTACATCGCATCTGCGGTGTCCGAGCGAATGACCTATGTAGACGGCCCGTTGTACGTTCAAAACCCTCGCCCGGCGTGGTTACAGGAGCGAGCAGATCGGACTCTCAGGTTCTCTGAGAATCCGACCGTTGCCGACCTCAGGGAGTTTCAGTCTTGGGGGGTTACTTGGTTCATTGCGGACAAGAACTGGTCCACTGCAACTGATTGGTCGGTCGTCGGATCGGTGGCAATGGCAAACAACTCCTGCGTGGTTGTCAAGTTACGAGCTACTTGAACACTCAAGTTCCCGCTTCGGAGTGACGAGTTTGATGAGGTAGTCGTCCACGGCGAGGGTGACACATTCGTTGGCTCCGTAGCCCGTGTGTTGATCGGCCTCGACGACGATCAACAATCCCTTCTCCAGTGCTGCCACCATCTTGCGAGTCGACTCCAATGGTGTGGCTGCGTCACCCGTGGTGCCAATGACCAAGATTGGTCCAGCGCCTGCCCCAGTAATCGAAAGAGGACGAATCGGTTCGACCGGCCACAACGAGCATCCATATCCATAGGCGAAGTTCGCGCCGAGTCGAGGTGCGGCATCGACGAAAACGTCTACCGTCGCGTCAACTTCGTCGACTGTCGGCCGATCTGCGCCGTCGAGGCAGGAGATGGCGAGGAAGGCCTCGAGCTCGTTTCCGTAGCTGCCGTCATCTCGCCGCTGGAAGTAGTCGTCATACAACTTGAGAAGCCCCGAGCCGTTGCCACCCTGTGCGTCGCTCAGTGCCTCTTCGAGGTCCGGCCAGTAGTAGTCCGAGTACATCGCCTGAGCAACGGCGGTGTAGGCGACCCCTTGAGTGACCGGAGTTCGGTCGCGCGCAACGATCAGGGGGTTCTCGTCGATGTCGACCATCAATCGATCGAAGGCCTCTTCTGCGTTGCCGGCATTGTGGAAGGCACAGAGCTCGTCGGCGCTGCACTGGGCAAGAAACGCCGAGAGTTGCTGTTCGAACCCCTTGGCTTGTGCCAAGCCTTGTTCGATCGACGTGGCGTTGGGATCGGCGGCGCCGTCCAGGACCGCCGCACGGACGGTGTCGGGGAACAACGTCGCCCAGGTGGCGCCGAGTTCAGAGCCATAGGAGAAACCGAAGTAGGAGATCTGCCCCACGCCGAGCGCTCGCCTGATGCTGTCCATGTCGCGCGCACTGGCGATCGTGGAGATGTAGGGAAGGATCGTGCCAGAACGCTCGGCGCATGCATCGCTGAATCGTTGCGCGGCATCGACCAATGCCTCCCGCTCGGCAGCGTCTTCGGGAGGCGAGTCGATGCCGAAGTACTGGTCGTATTCGTCGACGCAGTCGACGCTCGGTGTAGTCAGCCCGGTTCCGCGGGGATCCCACGCGATGATGTCGAAGGAGTCGAGCAGGGTCTTGGAGAAGTAGTACATCGCGTCGTTGGCGAGCGAACTGCCGCCGAAGCCGGGGCCGCCTGGGTTGACGAGCAACGGTCCCACCGATACACCCGAAGCGGAACGCTTCTTGATGTAGAGAACGAACGAACCCTCGTTGGGCCGTTCGTAGTCGAACGGGACCTCGAGTGTTCCGCACGAAATGGTTTCTGGCTCCGAGTCGTCGTCACACTGCTGCCACTCGATGGGCTGCACGTCGAAGACGGGCGCATCGACCGTGGTTGTCGGTAAAGACTCGTTCGCCGCGGTGGTTCCACCGCACGCACCGAGCAGGAATGCGATCACGAGAGTGCTCCACCGTGCGTCGTGCGAGAACCGAGACATCCGCCTCAGCCTAGGTTCGGGTACCGAGATCCTGCCGAGCGTGGCTTAGCCTGTCGCCATGCAGATGAACCCGCACATGTTGATTCCGCGGGACAAATCAGCAGTGCAGGGCGCTCGTATCGGGAGTGAGTCCCTCAAACGGGTGTACCGGTTCGCTGGTGCGTACCGGTTGGCGATCATCGGGTTCTTGTCGATGATCCTCGTGACGTCGATTCTCGCACTCGCTCCCCCGTTGCTGTTCCGCAGGATCGTGGACCAGTCGATTCCTGCAAGCGATCGACGGGAGATCGTCGTGCTGACTTCGGTGCTCGTGTTCGTGGCAGTGATGGATGCGTTGCTGCAGATCGTCCAGCGATGGTTCTCCGCTCGGATCGGTGAAGGGTTGATCTACGACCTGCGCTCGGCCTTGTTCGACAAGGTGCAACACATGCCGATCGCGTTCTTCACCCGTACCCAGACTGGTTCGCTGATCAGCCGTCTGAACAACGACGTCGTGGGTGCACAGACCGCGGTCACGGGAACCTTGGGAAGCGTGGTCTCGAACGTGGTGATCCTCTTCACCACGCTCGTCGCGATGCTTGCCCTCGAGTGGCGTCTCACCCTGATCTCGCTCGTGGTGCTTCCCGTGTTCATATTTCCCGCGCGACGGGTGGGTGTGCGTCTGCAACAGATCTCGCGTGAACAGATGGGTCTGAACGCGGAAATGAACACCCAAATGACGGAGCGTTTCAACGTGGCAGGAGCGCTGCTCGTGAAACTGTTCGGCCGCCATCAAGACGAGGCG
>JBJTFU010000019.1:0-4651 GCA_046093585.1 Ilumatobacteraceae bacterium
CCGTGGTCGTTGCAGTAGTCGGGATAGCGATCGCCTATTTCGTGTACGCCCGTCGACGCTTGCCCGTGATCGAACCGAAGGTTCTCGAAGAAGCGTGGTACTACGACCAGGCGGTGGCGAAGGTGGTTGCCGGTCCGGGCAGGGGCTCATTCGACGCCGTGGCGTGGTTCGACGCGAACGTGGTCGATGGTGCAGTTCGTGGAACCTCCACCGCAGTGCGTGGATTCGCCGGCGTGGCGCGAGCCACACAGAACGGATTCGTTCGCGCTTACGCGGGAGTCGTGGCGGTGGGTGCGTTCCTCGTGCTTGCGTGGTTCGTGGCACGAGGGTTGATCTTCTAATGGCACGCTCCAAGTCGGAGCATCTCAGTACACGTCAGCAAGTGGCCCACCTCTTTTGTGGTTGGGCGTCGTTCGTCTCGTTCCTGATGGTGTTGGCGGGTCATGAACCTCTAGCGAGCGGTCTCGCGGCTCTGATGGTGGCAGTGCAGTTCACCGCGGGCTTCATCCTGTGGCAAGCGTTGACCGGTGGTGTGGACGGGGGATTCATCGGTGCTACTGCATTCGGCGCCATCTTCGGGTCGTTGCTGTCGACGATCAGTGGCATCGTCTTCGTGTCGACACCGGTTTCTCCGATTGCATGGTTGGTGCCGCCAGTCATTGCGCTGCCATTGATCGGTCGACTGAACCCCATCGAACGGGCATCGCGCTCGGTGTCGCTGTGGCTGTTCGCCGCGACCTTGGTTGGTCTGTCGACCGAATGGACCTGGTTGTTGCCATTGGCTCTCGGTGCAGTGCTGGTGGCTGCGCGAAAGTGGCTGCCGAGGTTGCTCTTGCTGCCAGTTGCCGCTGCTCTCGGTGTCGCACAGTGGTGGCTGATCGATCAGCGATCCTCGTACTGGAGTCAGTTTCGCCAAGGTCTGACGGAGGTGGCGGATTACTCGTATCTCGAGGCGGTAGCGCGAGGAACCGCGTTGTGGGCGCACACGGACAACGTGTTGATGGCTGGTACCCGGCTCGGGTACCACTGGATTTCCTATGCATGGGCGGGGAGGATCACCGAGACCGTCGGTTCCACCACCATGGCCTTCTCGTCGCACGTCATCCAGATCTGCTTCGTCGCCGTTTCCGTGGTGTTGACGTACGAGACGACCAAGAGATTGGGTTCGACCACGTCGTGGGGGATCGTTGCGGCATTCACGATGGCCATGGTGGTGGGAGTGCCGATGGGAATCTTCCAGGTCTTGTCCGTCCATTCACCGTCGCAGCCGTTCGTCACCGCAGTGCTGTTGGGAACGCTGCTGATCATCTCGTCGTTCGCATCGATGGACTGGAGACGAGCAGTGCCGGCACTCGCCTTGCTCGTCTTTGGCGTGGTGGGTGGAAAGATCTCGGCGGTACCGGCACTCCTGGCAGGGGCCGCGGTCTTTGCCGCGATTCACCTGAGGGGACGACGACGTTCGCGGGCAATTGCTCCACTCGTTCTTTCGGCAGTGGTGGTGGCGGGGGGCTTCGTCTATTTCTACGGGAGCATCGTCGGAGAGGGTGAGACTGGAGCTCTGAGGCTCAGTTTCTTCGAGGTCCTCTACACCGAAGGTCCCCTTTCTCAGTCATCGAGGTCGTTCTGGCTGACGATGCTCGGTCTCGTGGCGACTCTCGGAGGGCTTCTTGCGGTCGTGCCCGGCTTGGTGTGGATCCGTCGCTCGCCGGGATCACGTTCGTCATCGTTGGAGTCGATGCTCCTGGCTGCAGCGGTCGCGTCTCTCGGGATCGGGTTGGTGTACGTGGGTGAAAGTTCCGGCGTGCCCTACTTCTTCAACATCGGCTTGGCGTTGCTCGTTCCTGTGTCGACTTCCGTCATGGCGCGTCGGCAGATCTCTGACGACAGGTCGTTCGCCGCGGTCGTCGTGGTTGGTGTCGTCTTCGGTGTCGTGATTCCCAATGTGCTGGTGGAAGTAGTCGGTGAAGACACGGGGTCGTCAGCTGCACGATCGGTGCTTCTTCTCGCTCCTGTACTCCTTGGAAGCGCGCTGTTGTTCTTGCGTGTCGGGAGATGGAGATCCTTCGCCGCGGTCGTGATGTTGGCCGCTTCGCTCGGCTCCTTCCTGGCTTGGGTGCCCCGCTATTCGCTGATTCAGGCTCGCCATGGCGTGAACTATGTGGGCGGAGTCGAGAGCATCAGCGGATCTCCGGAGGTGCGACGTGCCGCAATCTGGCTGCGAGAGAACAGCGATGATGACGACGTCGTTGCCGTGAATCGCTTCTGCAATTCGACCACTGACGAGTTGCCGGGTTGTGAGGCTTATTGGAACGTGGTCTCCTCGATCTCGGGACGCCGAATGTACGTAGAAAATTTGGATTGGACTGCGAGGTCGGCGACGGGTGCGCGGGATCGTGCCCGTGAAGTGGAGCGGTTCGTCGACGACCCCACGGAAAGAAACGCTGAATTTCTCGAGACTGCTAATGTCTCTTGGGTTTTTGTCGACAAAGCAGTGACCGCGCAACAGAACTGGGAGCCGTGGGCCGAGGTGAAGTTCGAGAACGAGGACGCGATGGTGTTGCGGGTGACACGGCAGGGGGCTAGTGGATGATCGCCGCCGCCGAGTCGAACGTGGGCTTTCCGTTGCTGACGATGCTCGTGATCATGCCGTTGGTCGGCTCCATTGCAGTGGCCCTACTTTCGCGCCGCCGCGCCGAGTGGGTGAAACTGACCGCACTGGTGACCTCGGTGTTCGTGGCCGCACTGAGTGTGTGGATGGTCGTGCAGTTTCCGAGCGGTTCCGACGGGTTCGAGTTCGTGTCGCGCCACCCGTGGATCGAGAGTTGGGGCATCTCGTGGCACTTGGGGGTTGACGGGATCTCGCTCTTCCTCGTGTTGCTGACGGGAATCCTGTTTCCACTCGTCATCGCTGGTGTCGATCCACACCACGACGAGAAGCCCTATTTGGCCTGGATCCTGATGCTCGAGGCCGGCGTGATGGGCAGCTTCCTCAGCCTCGACCTCTTCCTCTTCTTCGTCTTCTTCGAGATCGTGCTCGTGCCGATGTACTTCCTGATCGGCGGTTGGGGATACGACGATCGTGTGCGTGCGGCCACCAAGTTCTTCCTCTACACGATGGCCGGATCGGCGTTCATGCTGGTGGGAATCGTGGCCACGGCATTCATTGCACGCGAGGATATCGGCAGGTTGAGTTTCGATCTTCTCGAGATAGCAGAGCGGGCAGAATTCTCCGTCGGTGCAGGTCGGTGGCTGTTCGTCGCTCTGGCCATTGCATTCGCCGTGAAGGTGCCGCTCTTCCCGGTGCACACCTGGTTGCCCGATGCCCACACCCAAGCGCCCACGGCGGGTTCGGTGATCCTCGCTGGTGTGTTGTTGAAGATGGGTACCTACGGGCTGCTCCGCTTCGGGCTGTACCTCTTTCCCGAGGCCGCCGTGTGGTCGCGCCCCGTGCTTCTCACTTTGGCGGTGATCGGCATCCTCTACGGAGCGATCGCAGCGACCATGCAGAAGGACTTGAAGCGGTTGGTGGCGTACTCGTCGGTGGCCCACCTCGGGTTCATCGTGCTCGGAACGTTCGCCATCACCTCGCAGGCGCTCGCCGGATCGGTGGTGCAGATGGTCAACCACGGAGTCTCCACCGGGGCACTGTTCTTGCTCGTGGGCATGATCTACGTACGACGACACACTCGTCAGATCTCCGAGTTGAAGGGTTTGCAGTCGGTTGCGCCGATTTTCGCCGGATTCTTCACGGTGGTCATGCTCTCGTCGGTGGGCCTGCCCGGTCTCAACGGGTTCGTCGGGGAATTCCTCATCTTGATCGGTTCGTTCGGCACGGCTCGCTGGTGGGTGGTGGCAGCCACCATTGGTGTGGTTCTTGCCGCTCTCTATCTGTTGTGGGCATACCAGCGCGTCTTCCACGGTGAGCCCGATGAGGCGAACAAGGGATTCGCGGAGATCAACCTTCGTGAAGGCGCGTTGCTCAGTGCCTTCGTCGCCGTGATCGTCTTCACTGGCGTGTATCCGAAGCCGATGTTGGACCGCATCGAACCGAGCGTCAAGGCATTGGTGACGCACGTCGAAGAGCACACCGACTTCGACTCGGGTCAGGAGCAGCAAGCGGAAGGTGGGCAGGAGTGAACTTCGTCGGGCCCTCGATCGACTGGTATCTGATCAGTCCACTCCTCGTGTTGTTGGGTGGTGCACTCGGGTTGTTGGGTGGTGCACTCACCCCGAGATGGCGGCATGGTCTTTATGCGGGTGTTGCGGCGACGACCGTTGGTGCTGCGCTCGTGTTGGTGGTGTTGAAGTGGAACGACGTCGAGACCGCTCGATTCTTGGTGGGCAATGCCCTCGTGGTCGATCGGTTCGGATTGGTCGCCGCCATGGCGATGCTCGCGGCGCTCTTGATGGTGACACTCGTCCTGAACGATCACCTCGGTCGCACGGGAGAAGATGCCCCGGAGCCCTACGGGCTGATGTTGACGAGCGTCATCGGTGGACTGCTGATGGTGTTCGCCAACGACTTCGTCGTGATGTTCCTCGGCCTCGAGGTCATGAGTCTGTCGTTCTACTTGTTGACCGCAAGCGATCGTGACCGGGAGACGAGTGGCGAGGCCGGCCTCAAGTACTTCATCTTGGGTGGATTCGCCTC
>JBJTFU010000020.1:0-3104 GCA_046093585.1 Ilumatobacteraceae bacterium
GGCATCCGCGATCGTCTTTTGGATGAGTCGCTTGAGTGGCCGAGCACCAAATTCGGCGTCATAGCCCTGCTCGGCAAGGAGAAGACGCGCGCGCGGTGTGACTGCGAGCGTGATTCGACGGGCCGCCATTCGTTCGATCAAATATTCGAGTTGGATGTCGACGATCGCGCCCAAGTCGGTCGGCTCGAGTGGTCGGAAGCGCACGATTTCGTCGATGCGGTTCACGAACTCGGGCTTGAAGTACTCAATCGGCTCACCTTTCAGGTTGCTCGTCATGATCAACACGATGTTGGTGAAGTCGACGGTTCGACCCTGACCGTCGGTCAAACGACCGTCATCGAGAACCTGGAGCAACACGTTGAACACTTCCGGATGGGCTTTTTCGATTTCGTCGAGCAGCACGACGCTGTAAGGGCGCCGACGAACGGCTTCGGTCAACTGCCCACCCTCGTCGTAGCCGACGTACCCCGGTGGCGCTCCGATCAAGCGACTGACGGAGTGCTTCTCCATGTACTCAGCCATGTCGATGCGCACCATGGCTCGTTCGTCGTCAAACAAGAACTCGGCCAATGCTCGAGCAAGTTCGGTCTTGCCGACTCCTGTCGGACCGAGAAACATGAACGACCCGATCGGGCGATGTGGATCGCTGAGTCCAGCTCGGCTCCTGCGAATCGCATTCGCCGTTGCGACGACTGCGGCATCCTGGCCAATCACACGACGGTGCAACAGGTCTTCGAGATGAACGAGCTTGTGCATCTCGCCCTCCATCAACCTGCTCACGGGAACACCTGTCCATTTCGAGACAACTTCGGCGATGTCCTCCGAGTCGACTTCTTCCTTCAGCATTCGAGTGTCGCGCTGAAGTGCGTTCAGTTGTTCGGTTGCCGCCACGATGCGACGGTCGATCTCCGGGATCCGTCCATAACGAATCTCCGCTGCCTTCTCGAGGTCGGTCTCGCGTTCCATCTGCGCACGCAACGTCTCAAGCTCTTCCTTCAAGGATCGGATCGCCCCGATTGCTTGGCGCTCTGCATCCCAGTGGGCCGTCATCGTCGCGATCTGGGTGCCCAACTCATCCAATTCGCTGTTCAACGATGCGAGTCGCTCGCGCGACGCCGGGTCGGTCTCCTTTTCCAAGGCGACACGCTCGATCTCGAGTTGGCGCTTCCGACGTTCGACGACATCAATCTCCGTCGGCATCGAGTCAATCTCGATGCGCAGCTTGCTTGCAGCTTCGTCGACCAAGTCGATCGCCTTGTCTGGGAGAAAGCGATTGGTGAGATATCGGTTCGACAGCACGGCGGCACTGACGAGTGCGTTGTCCTGGATGCGCACGCCGTGGTGCACTTCATAGCGCTCCTTCAGGCCACGAAGGATTGCAATCGTGTCGTCGACGGTCGGCTCACCGACATAGACCTGCTGGAAGCGTCTTTCGAGTGCGGGGTCCTTCTCGACATGCTTGCGGTATTCGTCGAGCGTGGTTGCTCCGATCATGCGCAGCTCGCCACGAGCGAGCATCGGCTTGATCATGTTGCCTGCATCCATGGCGCCTTCTGCGCCACCTGCCCCGACGAGTGTGTGAATCTCGTCGACGAACGTGATGACATCTCCTTGGGCGTCGGTGATCTCCTTCAGCACTGCCTTCAGACGTTCCTCGAATTCGCCGCGATACTTCGCGCCGGCGAGCATCGACGCAAGATCAAGTGAGATAAGCCGCTTTCCTTTGAGTCCTTCCGGGACGTCGCCGTCGTTGATCCGACGAGCGAGCCCCTCGACGATCGCAGTCTTGCCAACACCCGGCTCACCGATGAGAACCGGATTGTTCTTCGTGCGGCGTGACAAGACTTGGATCACGCGACGAATCTCCTCGTCGCGGCCAATCACGGGGTCGATCTTGCCGTCACGAGCTCGGGCCGTGAGGTCAATGCTGTACTTCTCAAGCGCCTGGAATTGACTCTCGGGATCCTGAGAGGTGACACGATGCGAGCCACGCACCTCTCGCAACGCCACGAGCAACTCGTCCGAAGAGATGCCGACGCGATCGTTCATCGCCAGCAGCAGATGCTCGACTGAAAGGAAGTCGTCCTTCAACTCACTGCGGTACTTGTCGGCTTGTGCGAATTTGTTGCTCAACTCTCGGGACATGCGCGGTTCGCTACCGCCATGAGCGCTCGGCAACTTCGCCACGACCTGGGCAGCCTGATCGCGAACCATCGTCGAGGCGACTCCGACCTTGGCGAGAAGCGCAGGGACGATCGTCTCCGATTGGTTCATGAGCGCAACCACGACGTGATCGACAGACAATTCGGGATTCGACCGACCGACCGCGTCCTGCATCGCGACATTGATGGCTTCGGTGGTCTTGGTGGTCCACTGGCGGGGGTTCAGTGACATGACCTAGTCCTCTCTTTCGAATATCGACGGACGATGGCGGAACACGGTGATTTCTTGGCGCAAGGGAACGAGGTCATACCTCGCGCGTGGCTCGGACGACGCGAGTCGCTGCAACTCACCGACCAGCTCGGCAACTTGGGTCTGGAGTGCAGCAACTTGTGCCTCAAGCTCGAGTACCTGGCGGATGCCCTCGAGGTTCATTCCTCCTTCTGCGAGTTCTGCGATCCGACGGAGACGTTGGATGTCGGCGTTGCTGTACCGGCGGGTCCCGCCTGAAGTGCGGGCTGGACTCAACAGTCCGCGACGTTCGTAGATACGCAGGGTCTGCGGATGCACTCCAGCGATCTCGGCTGCCACCGAGATCACGTAGACGGCATGGTGGTCCTCCGGGTGATCTGTTCGTCGTGTGCAACGTGTCTGCAGACAGAGTCTTTGGTCGTGACGGCATGAACCTCACTGTTCGCCTTCCGATCACGTTCGCCGAAGCAGTCCTTGGCGGCGACATCGACGTTCCGACTCTCGATGGACAGACGGTGACCTTGCGTCTGAAGCCTGGAACGCCGTCGGGCTCGCGTCACAGAGTCAAAGGCAAGGGGATCGTGTCGAAGTCGACGACAGGTGACCTCATCGTCACCGTCGACGTCGTTGTGCCGACGACGCTGTCCCAAGGTGAGCGAGAAGCAATCGAGACGCTCGCCGCCGCAGGGTCC
>JBJTFU010000021.1:0-11748 GCA_046093585.1 Ilumatobacteraceae bacterium
AACCGGAGGAACGAAGATCAGCAGGCTCACCGCGTCGAGGACGGACACGTCCTCACGCTAGAAGTGGGACGGCCTCGTCGAACGATTTCAGCGAACGACGTAACTCGTCATGGACAGCGATCCGTACTGCGGACCACCGACAAGTACTTCTGCCTTGGAGTTCGAATCGACGGCGATACCCGCCACATAGGCAAGGGGCAAAAAGTGGTCGGGGGTCGGCACTGCCTTGCGATATTCGGGGTGACGTTCGACATCGACCAAGGCTCGTGGGTCCGAGGCCATGATGTCGCGAACGTGCCGATCGAACGAATCGTTCCAATCGAACGCCGAGTCGGGATTGGCCCAATCCATCGCTCGCAGGTTGTGCACGACGTTGCCACTGCCCATCACGAGGACGCCCTCGTCACGTAGCGCATTCAACCGAGAGCCGATTTCGAGATGTTCGGCGATCGGCTTGTTCATGTCGATCGCCAACTGCACTACGGGAACGTCTGCATTCGGAAAGACATGGGCCAACACCGACCAGGTGCCGTGATCGATGCCCCACGAGTCGAAATCCTCGCCCACCCACATTGGGTCGAGCGCCTTGACCACCTCGCGCGCCAGGCCTGCATCGCCCGCAGCCGGATACTCGATGTCGAACAACTGCTGAGGGAAACCGAAGAAATCGTGGATCGTCTTCGGCTTCTCCATCGCGGTGACCGCCGTGAAGCCCACGTACCAGTGAGCCGAAATGGCGAGTACCGCGCGAGGCTTGCCCACTGACCGACCGAATTCCGCCCAGCTCTCCGTGAAACGGTTGTGCTCGATCGCGTTCATCGGGCTGCCGTGCCCGATGAAGACGGCGGGCGTGCGGGCCATGTCCCCACGCTATGAGACACATGAGCCCTGTGCTGCACTCAGACGTATGCAGCCTCCCCGTGCTGCGATTCATCCAGCCCTTCTTCTTCTTCCGCGGCGATCACTCTGACACCCACTGTCATTTTGAGCACCGTCATGATCAACAAGGTCACGACGAAGCAGTACACGACGGTCGCCAGATTGGCGAGCGCCTGCTCGGCCAGGAGAGAAGCGTCTCCGCCAAAGGCGAGGCCCGCCATGAACTCGCCACCGAATGCTTCGGGCTCGGCGAAGACACCGATGAGCAGCGATCCGACGAGCCCAGCAACGAGATGGATCCCCACGACATCGAGAGCATCGTCGTACCCGAACTTCGGCTTCAATCGCACTGCGAAGTTGCAGATCACTCCAGCGGCCAGTCCGATCCATACGGAAGAGAACCCGGCGACGAATCCTGCAGCGGGAGTGATGGCGACGAGCCCGGCAACGACTCCAGAAGCCGTCCCAACGTTGGAAGCACGCTTTTTGGCACTCAGGTCGATGATCACCCAAGCCAACGCCGCCGCCGACGCGGCGAGGAATGTGTTGACGAAGGCTTGGATCGCCGTGCCGTTGGCGGCGAGTGCCGACCCGGCATTGAAGCCGAACCAGCCGAACCACAGAATCGCTGCACCGAGCACGACCATGGGCACCGAGTGAGGCCGGGTCTCGGTGGCGGGAAATCCCTTGCGCTTGCCCAGCACGAGGACGCATGCCAGCGCTGCAACGCCGGCATTGACGTGAATCGCCGTTCCACCCGCGAAGTCGAGCGAACCTCTCTGGCCCAACCAGCCCCCGTAGATCCACTTGAAGACCGGCACGTACACGAGCAGGCTCCACACCGGCACGAAGATCGCCCACGCGCGGAACTTCATCCTCCCCGCGACCGCCCCGGAGATGAGCGCAGGAGTGATCACGGCGAACATCGCCAGGAACACGAATACCGCGAGCGCCAGTCCACCGTCCTCACCCGTGATCGACATCCCCGATAGGAACGCGTTGTCCAGGCCCCCGAGGAAATCGGCATCGAATGGCGCCTGAGCGAGTGTGTAACCCACGGCGGCCCACAAGAGGGGCACGGTCAACAGTGCCCACACGTTCATCATCATCATGTTGGACATGTTCTTGCGACCATCCAAGCCGCCATAGAACAACGCCAAGCCGGGTGTCATGAACAGCACCAGAGCTGCGCTGATCAACACCCAAGAAACGTTTCCGCTTTCCATCTCTCCCCCTTCGTCGGTGGGGAAAGACTTGCCTACCCAGGTTTCGCCTGCGTTTCCTGTGGTGTCAACGACGATGAAGAACAGGTTTCGCTGCGCGACGACCGTATTGCCGAATTGTTTCCGATTACTGCAGCGTTGCCGGCTTGTCACTCATCTCGAGCATCAGTTCCTTGCCCGTGTACGGGTTGGCGAGGGCCACTTCCTCGTTCAATTCGACACCGAGACCGGGTTCGGTGGACGGAATCACGAATCCATCTTCGAACTGGATCGGCTTCTTCAGGATCTCGGCATGGAATCCGTCCCACCGCTTGATGCTCTCGAGAATCAGGAAGTTGGGAGAACAGGTGGCCAATTGGATGTTCGCCGCGCCGACGATCGGACCGCAGTACAGGTGCGGCGCGATTTGTGCGTGGTACACCTCGCACATCGAGGCGATCTTCTTCGCCTCGAGCAGGCCTCCGCATCGGCCGAGGTTCATCTGGATGATCGAGGCAGCCCCCATCTGCAACAACCGATGGAACTCGTACTTGGTGGTGAGGCGCTCTCCTGCCGAGATGGGAATGCTCGTGGCGCGCGCCACCTTGGCGATCTCCTCCGGGCTGTCCGGCGGGACCGGTTCTTCGAACCACAGCGGGTCGTACTTCTCGAGACGCTTGGCCAAGCGAATGGCCCCCGACGCAGTGAACTGCCCGTGCGTCCCGAAGAGAATGTCGGCTCGTGTACCCACGGCTTCACGCACCGCGCGAACCATCTTCTCCGAGCGATCGATCGCCTCCAGCGCCGGCTGCCTGCCGTCGTACACCGAGTACCGACCCGCAGGATCGAACTTCACACCCGTGAAGCCCCGCTCGACCGCCACCACGGCCGCTTCGGCTGCGGCTTGTGGGTCGCTGTACACGGGGTGGTCCGCATACACGTCGAGTTCGTCGGGCGGATAGAGGTAGGTGTAACAACGCAACTTGTCGTGCACTCGCCCACCGAGCAACTCGTACACGGGCTTGTTCGTCTCCTTGCCACAGATGTCCCACATCGCCATCTCGAGTCCACTGACGATGCCACCGAGGGTGAGGTCGGGACGAAGTGCATAACCCCGTCCGTAGACGTTGCGCCACATGTGTTCGATGTGGAACGGGCTCTGGCCGATGATATGACGCTCGGCGACCTCCTCGGCCATCTTCGCCACGAGGTGCGGGGAGAACGTGGCGGTGTAGATCTCGCCGATGCCAGTCACCCCGGTGTCGGTGGTGAGCTTGACGAAGATGAAGTAGCGGCCGCCGTGTCGTGGTGGTGGATTGCCCACCACGAAGGTCTTGATCTCGGCGACCTTCATCTCAGAACACGATCACGTTGCGCAGGGCCTCGCCTCGCTTGACCGCGGCGATGGCTTCGTTGATTTGCTCGAGCGGGTACGTCTTGGTGATCAATTCGTCCAACTTCACGCGCTTCTGTTGGTACAGATCCACGAGATTGGGGATGTCCACCTGGATGCGTGCCGAACCCATCTTCGACCCGAGCACGTTCTGGCTGTATGCGGCCATGGTGCCGGGATCGATCTCCGACATCACGCCGGAGGCGGGCATGCCGACGAGCACCGTGGAGCCACCCTTGGCGAGCATGGCGTAGGACGAGTCGAACGCGCCCTTGGCACCGACGGTGACGAACACGTAATCCGCACCGCGCGAGTCCGTCAGTTGCATCACGCGCTCGAGCACGTTCTCCTTGCTCGAGTTGATGCCGTGCGTGGCACCGAAACCCTTCGCTGCCTCGAGTTTGTTGTCGGCGATGTCGACGGCGATCACCGTGCGCGCGCCACTCACTCGTGCACCTTGGATCGAGTTCAGGCCCACGCCGCCGGTTCCGATGACGACGACATGGCTCCCGGCAGGGACTCGGGCGGTGTTGGTGACGGCCCCGAAGCCGGTGATCACACCGCATGCGAGCAACGAAGCGCTCGTCATCGGGATGTCGCCCGGGATGGTCACACACTGCGACTCGTGTACCAACACCCGCTCGGCGAACCCGCCAGTACGCATGCTCTGGACGAGCGACTTGCCGCTCTCGTCGGTGATCGGCGACTTGGCGTCGAGCGGGAACTGGGTGGTGCAGGTGACCGGCATGCCGCGCACGCAACCATGACAATGCCCACAGGAGCGGATGAGGGTGACGACCACGGGGTCGCCCACCTTCACCGTGGTGACGCCGAGACCGACCGACTCCACCACACCGGCACACTCGTGCCCGTAGACGGCAGGCAAGTCACCACCCCACGCACCATCGGCGTAGGAGATGTCGCTGTGACAGATGGCGGTGGCAGCCAACTTCACCTTCACCTCACCCGGGCCGGCGTCGGCGAGGTTCACCTCCTCGATCACGAGTGGTTTGCCGAATTCCCTGCAGACTGCGGCCTTCATGGTGACGATTCCTTCTGTTCGATCGATCGGGGGGTTCAGTGTGTGGCGAGTGCAGCTTGCTCGAGGATCGACAGTCGACCGTAGAGCTCATCTAGTTCGATGTAGCACGACTGTAGATGGCGGTTGCCGCCGGAGGTGAAGCCCGTGCGACCGTGCATCACCCGACGATTGTTGACCATGTACATTTCGCCCGCGCCCATCGGAATCTGGATTCGATAACGCGGATCCTCACGCATCGCACCGAAGGCCGAGTATGCGTCGTAGTAGGCCTCCATCTTGTCGGCATCGATCAAGAACGGTTGGCAGGAGTGATTGGAGAAGCGAACCGCCTTGATTTCGCCCGCGGGATCCAATTCGATGATCGGACCATCGTTTTCGAGCACGATGTCGACGTCGGCGAAGTGGAAGTACAACTCCGTGTCGCACAACAGGTCGAACTTCTCGGGGGCCTGCTCCCGCAAGTCATGGGCGACCTTGAAGCCGTCCACGAGGGTCGCATCGCCACCGGTCGATTCGGAGACGAGGAAGTGCTGCAATTGAACGGTCGGTGCAGGGTCGCGATAACCCTCGTCGGTGTGGAGGACGAGCGGAAGGCTCGTGTACGCCACCGAGTTCGCCTTGGCAATCGACTTCACGTCGAACACACGTCCCCAACTGGTATCCCGAACTCGACCCAGCTCGTCACCCACCTTGGCGACGGTGCCTTCGACGTTCGGCATGCCCGTCAAGATCGCCACTCCATAGTCACGGAACGCACGCAACCACTCGATCCGCGCACGAGTGTCGCCGTACAACTGCTCGTAGGTCATTCGCGGGACGTTCGGCGCGAACGAGCCGTCCCACAGCTTCGGACGAGGCTTCTCGCGACGCACGCCATTGGAGTAGTCGTGCTTGGCCAACCATTCGGCGCCGAACGTGCTCTGGTGGTCGTCGTTCCAAAGCACCTGCAACGCACCATCGACGACGGATGCCGCAGTCGGCTCGATGTCGAGGGGAATCGCCGAAGTCTCGTCGACCCGGTGGTTCGTCTGCGGATGTCGCTTCTGCGGGCAGTTGTCGCGCAGCCAAACGTGATGGAAGGAGCTCACGCGACCGTCACTCCACCCGATCTTGACCATTCTTGGATGCAGTTCGACCGTCGAAATTGTCGCCATGGTGATACTCCTTACTTGCGGTAATCCGGTTCTTGTTCGTCGAGAATTCCCATCAATGCCGAGAAGTTCAGGTCGGCGAATTGTGGATACTCACGCCATTGCTTGCAGGCGAGCGATGCGGTCTCGTGATCGACGAGCGACAACTCCCTGCCGGTCGACAACGCGAGCACCTGGAGTTGTGCCGCCTTCTCCAAGTAGTACAACTCGTCGAAGGCCTGGGCGACCGATGCTCCCACGACGATCACGCCATGGTTGCCGAGGAACAAGATGTCCTTGTCATCACTGAGCAGGGATGCGACACGCTCACCCTCTTCGGGGTCGAGTGCCATGCCGGCATAGTTGCGGTCGTACGCGATTCGCTGGTGGAAGCGACACGCGTTCTGATCGAGCATCAAGAACTCGAAATCCTTCAAACACGCGAGCGCCGTGGTGTACGGCATGTGCGTGTGCAGGATGCAGCGTGCTCGTGGAACGTTGCGGTGCAAGAAACCGTGCAGATACCACGCCGTCGGATCGACGTTGCGGGCGATGGGATCGCTGTCGCGATCGACGGACTCGATCAATTCCAGTTCACTGGCACGAACTTGCGAAAAGTGACGCCCACGAGGGTTGATGAGGAAGGACTGGCCGTCGGCGGAAACCGCTGCGCTGAAGTGATTGGCGGTGGCTTCGTGCAGATTCAGTCGCGCAGCCCAACGGAACGCTGCTGCCAGTTCTCGTCGCGTCTGCTTCACCACTCCAAATGCCCACCTCCTGACGGACCGGACTCCCGTCTCACCCCAATCTCCTTCACAGGATACGGCTTCACTCGAGTTCGGCTGGAAATCCCGGGGCTCGGAGATCGGTGCCGACGGAGTCCTCCAGCAGTTTGACGACCTGTGACGACCAGGCGCCGCCGCCATAGGACTCCCTTGCACGAATGAACGTCTGATAGGTCATGCCGGCGAGATCGAGCGGCACTCCGAAGTCGCGGCCGAAGCCCATCGCGAAACCGAGATCCTTGATCGCCAGGTCCATCGTGAAGTTGATGTTGTACGAGCCGTTGAGGATGACTTGGCTCTCCGTTTCGTGGACGAACGAGTTGCCTGACGAGTGCTTGATGGCCTCGAACGCGGTGGCCAGATCGAGCCCGCCACGCTTGGCGAGCATCAACGCCTCGCCTGCCGCCACGAGGTGGATGAAGGCGAGCATGTTCGTGATCACCTTGATCACCGCCGCCTTGCCCAACTCGCCGATGTAGAGCACGGGACTACCCATGGCGTTCAGCGCCTTCTCGTGCGCCGCGAACACCGACTGGTCTCCGCCTACGAGCACGGTGATGTCTCCATGCGCTGCCTTGTGCACGCCTCCGGTCACTGGCGACTCGAGGCTGTTCACACCCTTGGCACGAGCAATCTCACCCAAGCGCAGCGTCTCGCTCTGGTCGTTCGTGCTCATGTCGATCCACGTGCCAGCCGGGGTTCGTCCCGCGAGAGTTTCGACCACCCCTCCGGGGCCCGCCACCACCTTGTCGATCACCTGGGGCGACGGCAGGCACGTGATGACCGTGTCGACTCGTTCGCTCAACTCGGTGACCGACGTGGCCCCTTTTGCGCCCTTGGCCACCAACGCGTCGACCGCCTTCTGATCGAGGTCGTAGACCGTGACGTCGAAGCCGTTGCGCACCAGGCTTCCCGCCAGGTACTTGCCGATGTGGCCCAGTCCGATGAATCCGTAACGCATCGTCTCCCCCAATTGACTCTCGTGTGGTCGTCGTTCTAGAGCTGAATCCAAGTGGTCTTCAGGTTGGTGTAACCCTCGATCGAATGCAGCGAACGGTCACGACCGGTACCCGACTGCTTGAAGCCGCCGAACGGAGTGGTGATGCTGCTGCGGTCGAACGTGTTCACCCACACCGTGCCGGCGCGCAGTCGCCGAGCGATCTTGTGGGCTTTGCTGACGTCCCTCGTCCACAGTGCTGCGCCGAGCCCGTACTGCGAGTCGTTGGCGATCCGCACTGCCTCTTCTTCGCTCGTGATTTTCACCGATGCGAGCACGGGGCCGAAGATCTCTTCCTTCTCAATGCGCATGCCCGGCTTCACGTTCTGGAAGATGGTCGGCGGGATGAACACGCCACCCTTGACGGGCTCGACGGGGCTTCCTCCCGTGTGGATCACTGCACCCTCTTGCTGGCCGATCTTGATGTAGTCGTTCACGCGATCGAACTGCGCGCGGTCGACGATGGTGCCCATCGCGGTGGCCGGATCGTACGTGTCACCCGGCATGATCGACTTCGACACTTCGCGAACCTTCTCCAGCAGCTCGTCTTCGACACCCTGATCCACGAGGATCCTCGTACCTGCGTGACAAGTTTGGCCGGCGTTGTAGAACACACCCCAGGCGATGGCCGACGCCGCAGCATCGACGTCGGGACAATCCGACAACACGACGTGCGGGGTCTTGCCACCGAGTTCGAGTGACACGGCCTTGGCATTGCTCTCCGCGGCGTACTTGAGGAAGTACTTGCCCACCTCGGTCGATCCGGTGAAGGCGAGTTTCTGCACGTCCATGTGCTTGCCGAGCGCTCCGCCGGCGGTCGGACCGAAGCCCGGGATCACGTTCAACACGCCATCGGGCAGGCCTGCCCGTGCGCCGAGTTCGGCGAACAGCAGAGCGGACAAGGGCGACTGCTCGGCCGGCTTGAGCACGACCGAGTTTCCTGCGGCGAGCGCTGCGCCAACCTTCCACGAGGTGATGATCAGCGGATAGTTCCACGGCACCACCGCGCCGACGACACCCATCGGCTCACGCTCGATCATCGCGACCGAATCGCGCGGGATGGGAGCGATCTCGCCGTACAACTTGTCGATGGTCTCTCCATACCACTGGATGTTGTTCGAGCACGAGGCAACGTCGACGTTCAGCGAGTCGCTGATCGGTTTGCCGCAGTTCATCGTCTCGAGCAGTGCCAACTCCTCGGCGTGCTCGTTGATCAATGCCGACCACCGCAACATCACCTTCTTGCGGTCGAGGGGCGCCATCTCGCTCCACACGCCGGATTCGAAACTGCGTTTCGCGGCGGCGACCGCCTTGTCGACGTCCACCGCGTCACCCTCCGCGACTTTGGCGATCAGGCTTCCATCGCGCGGGTTGATCGACTCGAAGGTCTTGCCACTGGCCGCATCCACGAACTTGCCGTCGATCCATAGTTGCGTGCGTACGACCTTCTGGCCGGCGCGTTTGGTCCACTCTTCTCTCGTCGGCATCGCAGACATCGTTCTCCAACTTCCTCGCAGGCGGTGTATGGGCGACGAAACGGTAGCAGCGCGGGCGGGGGCGCTCCCGCGACGAGCGCCATCCGTAAGATCGCAGTGTGCAGACGAACGCGGGGCAAGTGAACAAGTTCCTCGCCATCGCCTCGGTCGAACGCACCGGCAGCACACTGCTCTGCTCGATCCTCCGAGGCACCCAGATGGCGGGCACCCCGATCGAGTACCTGAACATCCAGACGGACAACTTCGCCCGCTTTCGCCGAGCGCACGGTGTGCCTCGCCTCAAGCCGCACCTCCGCCTCGCAGGACGACTTCGCACGCTGGTGGGACGCCGCTTTCCCTGGCGCAACATCGACTGGTTCGCCCAGGATTCGTGGCGCGACTACCTCGAGTCGATCGCCCGAGTGAACGCGACCCCGAACGGCGTGTTCGGTGTGAAGATGCACTGGAACCAGTACGAGCGACACATGTTGGCCCGCGGACTCGATGCCGACTTCTGGGGCGCTCCCGTGAGCTGGGTGCGAATCACGAGACGAGACGAGATTCGACAGGCGATCTCGTTCGTCAGGGCGGCCCAGACCGACAGCTGGAACTCGAGCATGCAAGTCAAGCGTGAGCCGCATTACGACGCCGAAGCGATCCTGGCCGCGCTCGACCGAATCGAACACGAGAACTCGTGCTGGTCGCGCTACTTCACCGAACATGGCATCACCCCCCTCCACATCACGTTCGAGGAACTCACCCGCGACACCACGACGACGATCCGACGCGTGATGGAACATCTGGGCGCCCCGATCGACGACGTTCCGGAGACTCAGACGAAGCCCCAGTCCGACGGCATCAACGCCGAGTGGGCCCGCCTCCTCGTCCAACAATTCCCCCACTTGGCACACCGCCACGACGTGACCCATCGCTAGACGGTGGGGAATTCGCGCGGCCCTGCGACAATGATCTCGTGACCAAGCACGTTTCCGACATCTTCGACCCGCGGGCATGGAACGAGGTTCCTGGCTTTGACTTCGAAGACGTCACCTACCACCGCGCGAAGGCCCACGGCACCGTGCGCGTGGCGTTCAATCGCCCCGAGGTGCGCAACGCGTTCCGACCACGCACCGTGGACGAGTTGTTTCGCGCGCTCGACCACGCCCGTCAGACCACCGACATCGGCTGCGTACTCCTGACCGGCAATGGACCCTCGCCGAAGGACGGCGGTTGGTCGTTCTGCAGCGGCGGCGACCAGCGCATCCGCGGCAAGGACGGCTACAAGTACGCCGAGGGCGAGACGAGGGACACGATCGATCCGGCACGCACTGGGCGGCTGCACATCCTCGAAGTGCAGAGATTGATTCGTTTCATGCCAAAGATCGTGGTGTGTGTGGTGCCCGGCTGGGCCGCTGGTGGTGGCCACAGCCTGCACGTCGTGAGCGACCTCACTCTCGCCAGCAAGGAACATGCCAAGTTCAAGCAGACGGACGCCGATGTGGCCAGCTTCGACGGCGGATTCGGCTCCGCATACCTGGCGCGTCAAGTCGGCCAGAAGTTCGCCCGCGAGATCTTCTTCCTCGGTCGTGAATACTCGGCAGACGACGCCCAGCGAATGGGAATGGTCAACGCCGTCGTGCCACACGAGGAGCTGGAGGCGACTGCGCTCGAATGGGCACGGGAAATCAACGGCAAGAGCCCCACTGCACAACGAATGCTGAAGTACGCGTTCAACCTGATCGACGACGGACTGGTCGGCCAGCAACTGTTCGCCGGCGAAGCCACTCGCCTCGCCTATGGCACCGACGAGGCGGCGGAAGGCAGGGACTCGTTCCTCGAGAAGCGGCCGGCCGACTGGAACGCGTTCCCCTGGCAATTCTGATCGGCTGACTCCCTGATCATCCGCGTCGACGACCCGAACGACGAGCGTCTCGACGCGTTCCGTTGGCGCGAGCGCCAACTCACCAACATCGCGCAGCGCAAATCGACGGTCCAGAGTGGCCTGTTCATTGCCGAAGGGGATCTGGTGGTGGAACGCGCACTCGCCGCGAATTGCACGCCGCGTGTGGTGCTGTGCGACGAGCGCTTCGCCGCCCGGTTCGACCAGCCAGTGAGCTCTCGCGGCGGCACCGTCATCGAGGCTCCCGCGGACGTTCGACGGGAGGTCACCGGACTCGGCGTTCCTCTCGGCGCGATCGGCGTCTTCGAACGGCCGGCGTTGCGGGAGCCCGACGAACTGTGCGCCAGCGCCAGACGAATGGTGCTCCTCGACTGCGTCGACAATCCGAGCAACGTGGGTTCCATCGCTAGGTCTGCGGCCGCGCTGGGGTGGGACGCACTCGTGCTCGACAGCACCTCGTCGGATCCCCTCGCCCGTCGGGCCCTGCGCGTCAGCATGGGCACCACGTTCCGCATCGGGTTCGCCCGAACGGACGACCTCGCCGCGCTGATCGAACGACTGAACGCCGCCGGTGTGACAACGATCGCCCTCACCCCGCACCGCGAGTCGGGGCCGGTGCAGCCACTCTCCGATCTCGGCGACATCGGCGAGCGAGTAGCGATCGTGCTCGGATCGGAGCGCCAAGGCGTGCGTACGGAGATCGTCGATCGATGCTCGCACGCCGTACGCATCGAGATGGCCGAGGAAGTCGACTCGTTGAACGTGGCGACGGCTGCAGCGATCGCCTGCTGGGCACTTCGCTAGGCGTTCACCATGTGGTTGGCCGCATTCGTCATGTAGTCACGCAAACGTTGGCGCACCGATTCGTCGCTTCCCCTCTCGGCACACGTCGCATCGATCGCCGAGTTCATGTGCACCAGCCAATGATCGCGCTCGCGCTCTCCG
>JBJTFU010000022.1:0-8397 GCA_046093585.1 Ilumatobacteraceae bacterium
CCTCTGCGGCACTCATCCTGGCCACCGACGACGTCTGAGCACGCAGACCGAACACGGTTCCATCTCCTTCGGTGTCCTCGTCTGGACTGCCGTTGCGCTCCTTGCGACCGTGAGCATTGTCGAACACGCACGAACCGTCACGCGACACGTTCACGCACGCATTGCGGCGGACGCAACGGTGCTTGCACATCTCGTCGATCCGTCACACGCCCGTGCTGTTGCACACGCCAACGATTCGATGCTCATCGAGACGTACTCACACGAGTCCAATCCGAACGCTTTTTGCGTCGAAGTGAGGAGAAGCGAGGTCGGTAAGGTCTCCTGCGCTCAACTCCTCAGCCCTACACTGGGAGATTGATGGCATCATCGCCCCGTGTCCGACGCGTGTCTCGTGTGGTGCGCGAGATCGATCCAATCACGACCCTCAAGGTCGCCGCAGTGCTGCACCTCGTGCTGTACGTAACCACTCTCGTCGCACTCACCCTGCTGTGGAGCGTCGCATCTGCAACCGGCACTATCGACAACATCGAGTCGTTCCTTGAAAGTTTCGGGTGGGAAACCTTCGTGTTCGATGGCCGACAATTGTTTGTCAACGTGTTGTTCCTCGGACTCTTTCTGGCCGCACTTGGCACGATCATCTGGGTCCTTGGCGCCGTGGTCTTCAACCTCATCACCGATCTTGTTGGCGGTGTCCGGGTCACTGTCCTAGAAGAAGAGGTTTCAGCCACATCGGTTGAGGCTGAGAGAAAGCGCCGTTAGACTTTTTGCCCCGAGCAATTCGGGGCTATAGCTCAGTTGGTTAGAGCGCATCCCTGATAAGGATGAGGTCACAAGTTCGACTCTTGTTAGCCCCACACAACTTAAACATCAACAAAATGCTCAAGTTTCGGTTCGTGTTTGAAGTTGATTGTTCTGGTCCAAAATTTTGCAAGCGCGAATTATGGCCACAACTTCTTTAGTCGTGGAAGCCAGGCAAGTAAGTCCCATGACGTGGAGTAATGGTCCACAATGGCGATCTCTCCACGAGTGTGAAGTGTGTGTGGTCCCTGGAAGCCTTTGATCTTGATTGAGGAAACCACTTCTTCGGAATAGGACGTCTCACCGAGTACGTTCACGCGACAGACACTGATTCCATCGCCGTATTCCCGACAATTATTCTGCCCAAGTCTGTAGAGATCACCGTTCACAGCAATGAACCCACCGGCATTTCGTGCACGACTAGGGTCAATCACAATCGGATTCTTTGGGTGAAACTCGAAGTTTCCTTCCAAAGAGGTGCTGGACCACAGATAGAGATGGTCGGATTCATTTCCAAGGAGACCCGCAAATAACCACCAAAGATGACCAGATCTCATCAAAACCGGATCAATCAATCGATGTCCAGCGAGGCCATTCAGTTTGTGTGACCGAACTACACAATTCTTCTCGTTCATAAGCCACAGTGACTGGTGACCGTGCTGGGCCATTTCGGGCAGGATGTATGTGCAGTCGTCAGCTTCAAAGACGAATGGAAACGAAAGATGATGGCTCTGCCCTAAGAACGACGTGTCGAGTTCTGACCAGTTGCGTCCGTCATGGATCATGAGGACGCCACGGAAACCACCTTTCGGCATTGCTTCGCACACGAACGTCTCGTTACCAAGGATGAATGGATCAGCGACAAAGGTTACGCCCACCGGCTTCTTGACGGATCTCAAGTCCGTGAGGCTCATGTGTTCAGGTAACTCGCCATCTATTGGGAAACTTGTCCACGAAACCCCCCATTTTCGGTGAAAAAACAGGCCGAAGAGCAATCGCTGAAACTTTCGCCAAAGCAGGACGGTAAAGAATCTCATCACAACAGAGTTCGACGGCAGGCGAAAAACTCTTCCCGGTTCACCCAATTCAATTGACTCACCGCTCTGGCAATTCATAATCGCCAAGCGAAGAAGCGCAGAGCCTTGTGCAAACACATGCTCAAGGGTTCGACGATAAGAGTGTCGCGTCAATCGGTAACGACCAAAAGCAAAAACTCGACCCGAATCTAGTTTTGGTGACAATTCCTGGACAATCACTCCGACTGCATCGACATCCTTTAGGACTTCATAAAAACCAGCTGGGCGTCCCCGAAATGATCGTGGATCCCCGTGGTGAAACGACAAAATTCCATGTTTTGCTGGAAGAGATGCTGGGTTCTTGATCAGGTTCATGCCAAATCTGACGATTACATCGAGGTTTAGACCAGCGGTTTGTTCTGAAACCCCCTCATCAATTACTTGCCATGATCCGTCGTACTCGCATGAGAATCTGATTACGGCACAGTCGTCACCAACCACTTCGCTCCACGGGATCGCAACATTCTGATTGTTCCTTATCGAGAAGATGTTGAGCACGTAATAGAGAAAATTCCTGCGGACACTTCTATGTACTCTGCTGTTCTCGCAGAGCAAGACGACCCGGACTTCAGCAACATCTTGTGTAAGGCGGAGGGCCTCCGCTTGCCAACGCGATATATATGGGGAGTCAACGAGTAGTCCGATTTGTGCGCGATTCGGAGCGGTCACCCCTTCCACCGCCTTCGCCGAACAGTTGCGGTTGGGAGTCGTCGAACAAACTTCATTGACGACCAGATTGTTGCGATACACCACTTTGTCATGCCGATTATCTTCATCTGGCGCATCAAGCCGAAAGCCGTAATTTCTCCACGAAACATCGCAATGTTGTTGCTACTCAAGCCCGATGCTCCATAAATCGGTTTGTGCAGAACTGTCAACTGTTGATTGAGGCGACAGACACCACCGTGATCGGCAGCAATGCGTGTCCACAACAAGTAGTCCTCGGACAAACGAAGGCGATCGTCGAATCGAGCCGTAATTTCTCGGCGCACCATGACCGAAGGTGTGGTGAAGCGATTCTTGATCAATAGGTCCGAGACCGAAAACCGAGAATAGCCCGGTTCGACAGACGCCCTTGGTGCTTCGTTTACAACTCGGTGATCGGTTGCACAAAGGACCTCGTTTCGGTGCTCATTGAACCAATTGATCTGCAATTCGACTTTGTTCGCTTCCCATGTGTCGTCAGCGTCGAGGAAGGCGACAAAGTCGGTTACAGCGCAATCCCAAGCTAGGTTCCGTGAGTTACCCGGTCCGATATTGGTCCCGTTTACGATGAGTCTTATCCGGTGGTCCGTCTCGGCAATTCTTTGGACAACGCTGGCAGTCTCATCGTCACTAGCGTCGTCCACAATGATGATTTCCGAGACTGTGAGGGTTTGGGCCTGAACTGACTGAATTGCGCGTTCGATAACCACAGCAGCTCTAAATGCAGGAATCACCACCGTGACGGTTTGGTCTTGTGTGTGGCCCACGCACTTAAGCGTAATGAGGGGCGTAGACACATCTCAGTGACTGAAGATCAGCCACATACTGCATGAGATTCAGCATGCAGGTTGACATTTGCAAAGTGACCGTAGAGTGAAACGGAAGTTGAACTGACTGTTCCCGACATAAAAGGAAATTTTGTGGGCTTGCTTCGAAGGCTTGTGATGGTATTGGGTGTGGCGAGTATTGCTGCTGCACTCTTGCGCATCAAAGGAAAGTCGGAGATTTCTTCTCGCCGCGGAGGGTGGCGCCAAATCAGCCCTCCGATTAGTGAGTAGTAGATGACACGGGGCGGTGCAGTGACGCCTCTTAGTCGAATCGGGGTTGTGGGCGCGGGAGTTACCGGGTCGCGCGTCGTCGCTCAACTGTTGTCGCTTGGACACACATCATTGGTCGTCACCGACACGACTCATTCAAAGGCACAACAACTTGGTTCGCTCTATCGAAGCCCCAAGCAAATGATTCATGTAGTTGACGCGTCCGAGATGTCGCATTGTGACGTTGTCGTGCTGGCGTGTGCAAAACCGCACACCACCATGACTCGTTCGTTGGCTGAACGCGGTGTGCACGTTGTATCGATCTCGGATGACGTGAGTGACACCGTTTCACTCATCGAGTTAAACGAAGAGGCATCGTCCAGTGGAACTACAGTTGTTGTTGGAGCCGCCGCATCTCCTGGTCTCAGTGCTTTACTTGTTGACCATGTACGCGGTCATTTTGATTCCATTGATGAGGTGCATGTTGCCTTGCATGGAACTGGTGGTCCGGACTGCGCACATCAGCACCACGATGCGCTAGCAGGCCAGTCAATTGGTTGGCACGATGATGATTGGCTACGCCGTCCGGCAGGAAGCGGTCGCGAATTGTGTTGGTTTCCGGAACCCGTTGGTGCGTATGACTGCTATCGCGCAGAGATGGCTGACCCGGTGCTGTTGAAACATGCAATGCCAGAGTTGCAGCGAATTACTGCGCGCATGTCGGCAACCCGGCGTGACCGCTTTACTTCCCGACTGCCAATGATGGCCCCACCTCACGCTGAAGGCGGGATGGGGAGTGTTCGGGTCGAGGTACGTGGATGGCGATCGGGCTCCCGAGCAGTTGAGATACTCGGCGTGGCCGAACGAGTGGCCCAAATTGCCGGCGTGGTTGCTGGTTCAACTGCTCATCTGATTGCAACTGGCGGTTTGACGACTCGAGGCGTCGTCGCATTGGGTTCTTCTACTGTGCCGAACAGCGAAATCCTAAAGCACGTGCAGCAAGCGGGTATTCATTTGCACGAGTTTGTCGGTAGCTAAGCGATCACGGACGTCCGTACCAGTAGATTTTCCTTGTGTCTCGCTCTCGTCGCGTCGTCGGAATGGACGTCCATGATCGGGTAGGAGCGATGCTGAAGGCGCGCACCCAGCGATACACCGCACTACGTCGTCAACTCGTGGACGCCCTCGGTTCCGCTCCCGATCCTGTGACGATCGCCGATCTTCAACGCTCGGCCAAGGGGGTCGCGTTGAGTTCGTTGTATCGCAACCTCGTTATCCTCGAAGAATGCCACGTGGTGTCACGGATTATGACCAATAATGGCTCGGCGATCTTCGAGCTGTCGGAGGAGTTGTCCGAACACCATCACCACATGGTGTGTGCGACGTGTGGAACGGTACGTGACATCGTCGTTCCAGAATCGATCGAAAGTGGTCTTGATCGACAATTGTCGAAGATCGCACGAAAAGAAGGGTTCACCTTCCGCCATCACCAACTTGACGTCATTGGCGTGTGTGGAAGGTGCTCGTGAAACGCCGCCACTCGCACCATGATCTCCCATGGCTTCCACCAGCAGAATTGGTGTCGGTTCCCGGTCGTGGCGAGTTTTTCGTCCGACGATTCTCTCATCCAAACCCGGGTGCAACGAATTTGGTGCTGTTGCATGGGTGGACGGGAACTGGTGACATCAACTTCTTTTCCGCATATGAACAACTCGCGGAAAAATATTCATTTGTCGTAGTCGACCATCGAGGGCATGGCCGCGGTCTTCGTCCAGCCGAGAAGTTCACCCTCGAGGACTGTGCGGACGACGTTGCGGCGATCGTGCGCGAACTCGGCATGTCCGACGTCACGGCTGTCGGGTATTCGATGGGGGGACCGATTTCGATGCTGCTCTGGAAGCGGCACCGCGCCCTCGTTCGGTCGATTGTGCTGTGCGCGACCGCCCTCGAGTGGAACGGAACGAAGGCGGAACGGCGACGGTGGAAGACCTCACGAGTGATTTCACCGCTCATCAGGATGGTGTCGACACCACGCATCATCGAGCGAGTCGTGCATCGTGCGATTCCACGTAACTCCGCGATGCATCGGCATGTGTCGTGGATCGTGAGTGAGATCCGGCGCAATGATTCATGGGTGATGCGTGAGGCCGGCCGCGCCCTGTCGACCTACAGTGCAGTGGACTGGGCGGGACAAGTCGACGTTCGGGTTGCGTGCGTTGTGACGACGTCAGACGCCCTCGTTCCACCTCGAAAGCAACACCAGTTGGCATCCGCAACGTCTGCGCACGTCGTTCCGCTCGACGGGGACCACTTGGCAATGTGGGGCGTCCCCGATCGTTATGCGACTGCCCTGCGAATGGCTGTCGACTGGACGACCTCTACTTTGACTCGTTGAGGCGTCGCACGATGTCCTCCAACTGATCGCGCAATTCGTCCACGGTCACGACGTTCGACAGCGACAACCTGACGCTTGCGAGTTCACGGGCGAGGAACTCTGCGTTCGCCTGGGTGCTCGCAGCAACTGCTCTGTCGTATTCCGCCTGTCGTCGGTCGCGTTCCTCTTGACGGTTCTGGGCGAGGAGGATCAACGGCGCGGCATAGGCGGCCTGTACTGAGAACATCAGGTTCAACAAGATGAACGGGTATGGGTCCCAACGCAGTGCGACGGAGGCGATGTTGATGATGATCCACAGGATCACGATCGCGGTCTGCACGATGAGGAATCGTGCAGTGCCGAGGTAACGGGCGATGGTCTCCGAGAATCGACCGAACGCCTCGGGGTCGTAGTGGACACCGAGGGGTTGTGTGCTGCGGGGACGTGCGAGGTTCTGACCTTTTCTCATGACACCACCGCCGAACTTGGGTGACGACGCCAGTTGGCCGGCAGCGTGCGGTCGAGGACGTCGTCGACGGTGATTGCGCCGAGGAGTCGGTTGTTCTGGTCGCAGACGGCGACGGCAAGCAAGTTGTATGACGCAAGTCGCTCGGCGACGTCACGCTCGGTCATGGTCGGTGGAATCGTTGGCTCCATCTCGACGCATTGGCTGAGTGTCATCTGGGGTGACTCGCGGAGCAGGCGTTGGAAGTGCACGACACCGAGATACGTACCGGTCGGCGGGTAGTGCGGGGCATGCGCGACGAAGACCTGCGCGGCGATCGACACGAGGATCTCGGGTTCACGAATGCGAGCGAGCGCGTCGGCAACGGTCGAATCGGGTGACATCACGATGATGTCCGGGGTCATGAGCGATCCAGCGGTGCCTTCGGCGTGCGACAACAACTGGCGCATGGTCTCTGCGTCCTCGTCGTCCATTGCTTCGAGCACGCGACTGCGCTGTTCACCTGGCATTTGGACGAGGAGGTCGGCGAGGTCGTCGAACTCCATCTCCTCGAAGACGTTCGTGAGGCGGTCCATGTCCAGACCCTCGATCAGTCGCAGCTGTTCGTCTTCAGGAAGCTCTTCGAGCACGTCGGCGAGACGCTCGTCGTCCATCGCTGCAGCCAGGAGACGGCGCTGTTCGAGCGGTAGTGCGCGCACGACGGCGGCCACGTCGCTCGGGTGCATGTCGCGAAGGCGTGCAGCTTCAGCATCGATCGGTGTCTGTGGTGCAAAGAGCGAGGGAATGTGGTCCCACTCGACCAAGCGGTAACTCGCACGTGGGTTGAGGAGTCCTCGCTTGGCAAGGCGAACCTTGCTCACGTGCCAACCCGCGGTCTTGCCGGTGGACAGGCCAAGGGCGACATCGCTCACCACCTCGTCCCCGATTCGCTTGTCGAGCACGTCCTTGCCGATCAATCGCTCGCCGGGACGGGGGTGGAAGGGGTTCAGGTCGACGTCCCAGGACTTCAGGCGGACGCCCTCGTTATCCACGGAGGCGATGCGAGACGTGCTGACGAAGATGCGGCGGCGCTGGCTGGAGACGACGAAACCCAACACCCGAGGGGCGTCGGTGGCGCGACCGGGCGCGACGACGATGTCGTCGATCTTGCCGATTGCCGCCCCACCCGCATCCAACAGGGGAAGGCGCATTACGCGGAATGCATACATCAACTCGCCAACCATGCTCCGAAGGCTACCCCCATGACTTTTCCGCACCGTTCCGCTTTTCCGAGGTCTTGGTCCAGCAGATAGCCTGAGGCTCGCCATACGGGGACGTAGCTCAGCTGGCTAGAGCACCTGCTTTGCAAGCAGGGGGTCGTGGGTTCGATTCCCATCGTCTCCACCACCACGAAAGGGGTAGTCACCATGACCACCGCAGTCATCGTCGATGCAGTCCGCAGTCCGTTGGGCAAGAGGAACGGTCGCCTCAAGAACTGGCACCCGGTCGACCTCGCCGCCGAGGTCATGAACTCACTCGTCGAGCGCACGGGAGTGGATCCCGCCCGCATTGACGACGTTGTCATGGGTTGCGTCATGCAGGTCGGCGAGCAGGCACTCAACGTCGCACGCAACGCCGTCCTTGCTGCGGGTTGGCCCGACACTGTTCCAGGAACGACCGTTGACCGTCAATGTGGTTCCAGCCAGCAGGCTGCACACTTCGCAGCCCAAGGTGTCATCGCCGGCGCCTACGACATCGTCGTTGCCGGTGGCGTCGAGGTGATGTCGCGCGTACCGATGGGCTCGTCGGTCAGCGACCGCAACTATGGATTTCCGTTCGGTCCGCGAGTACAGACCCGCTATGCACCGGAGGGCGGACTCGTCGGCCAGGGCATTTCTGCGAACGAACGCCGAAAGCGTCCAAGTCTTCTCGCGAGATGTTCCACTTGTCGGCAATCAACTC
>JBJTFU010000023.1:0-27170 GCA_046093585.1 Ilumatobacteraceae bacterium
GGCGTGGACGAACGAACGATGCGTGCGATGTGGTCGACGATGCAGGAGTTCTTCGACCTACCCGCCGAGCAGAAACTCGAAGCAGGAGTGCTCCGTCTGGGTTATCCGTACGGCTACATGGGCGTCACCGCGGAGACACTCGCCAAGTCGCGCGGCGATGCGACACCCCCAGATTTGAAGGAAACCTTCAACGCAGGTCCGCTCGAACGAGATCCCGCACTCACCGATCCCGCCGCGCTCGATTTCTGTCACGTGCCGACGCCGTGGCCGAGTCGACCGAGCGGCTTCCGCTCGGCGTGGTCGGCGTACTACCGCGAGATGGAACGACTCGCCGCACGGATCATGGCGATGTTCGCCATCGCGCTCGACTTACCGTGCGACTACTTCGATCCCTTCCTTACGCACCCCATCTCGGCCATGCGTGCACTCAACTATCCGCCGCAAGAAGCGCGTCCCGCCACCAACCAGTTGCGCGCCGGTGCACACAGCGATTACGGGTCGCTCACCGTGTTGTGGCCACAACACGACTCGCGCGGACTCGAGATCCTCGGTCTCGATGGCGAGTGGCACGAGGTGGTGCCGCACGCAGATGCATTCATCATCAACATCGGCGACCTCGTGCAGCGCTGGACGAACGACCGGTGGCGCAGCACCATGCATCGCGTCGCCAACCCGCCACATCTGCACGACTCGGGCACGCGCCGCCAAAGCATCGCCTATTTCCATCAGCCCAATTGGGACGCCCTGATCGAGTGTCTCCCCACGTGCGTGGCCGATGGCCCGCGGCATGCGCCCGTGGCAAGTGGTCCGTATCTGATGAGCAAGTTCTCCGCCACGGTGGCCTCGGCCTGAGCACACCCGTGTGCTCAAATACCTGACCATCAGTACTCATCCCGAAGCCCACCAGCTGTCGCTCGACGACCCCGGCGTTCCACTGCCGCTCGTCACCTTCTGCGTGATCGACCTCGAGACCACTGGGGCCTCTGCCGAACACGATCGCATCACCGAGATCGGCGCCGCCAAGTTCCGCGGTGGTGAGTGCATCGGCACGTTCAAGACGTTCGTCAATCCCGAATGCGAGATCCCGCCGGCGATCACCGTGCTCACCGGCATCACCCAGTCGATGGTGATGACCGCGCCGAGCGTCGGTGAAATCCTCCCTACCCTGCTCGAATTCATCGGTGACTCCGTGATCGTCGCGCACAACGCGCGCTTCGACGTGGGCTTCGTCAACGCGGCTCTGCTGCGCAACGACCGCGAGGCACTCACCAACAGGGTGCTCGACACCGTCGCACTCGCTCGTCGCGTGTTGCGCGGCAGCGTGCCCGACTGCAAACTCGCCACCCTCGCCAAGTGGTTGCGACTCCCGCATCAGCCGAGTCACCGCGCTCTCGACGACGCACTCGCCACCGCAGATCTGCTGCACGTACTGATCGAGCGCTCTTCCGGGTACGGCGTCGTCGGGCTCGACGACCTCACGTCGCTGACCAAACTCGACCAGCACCCACAGGGCGCCAAACTCCGCCTCACCGAAGACATCCCCCGTCTGCCGGGCGTGTATCTGTTCCTCGGTGAGAACTCGACGGTGCTCTACGTCGGCAAAGCCACCAACCTGCGCCAACGCGTACGCAGCTACTTCAGCACGGGCGAGACACGACGCAAGGTCGGCGCAATGTTGCGGCAAACCAAGTCGATCGCCCACATCGTCACACCCGACACGATGACGGCTGCCATCTACGAAGCACGGTTGATCGCGCGTCTCCTGCCGCAATACAACCGCGCAGGAACCCGTAGCGAGAAGTACCGGTACCTCCGCGTGTCCAAGGAGTCCACGATCGGCGGTCAGTCGACCAAGTTGAAGTTCGTCAACGCACGCAAGGTCACCGAGGGCATCCACCTTGGTCCGATCACGAGTCGTTCGCTCGCCACGACCACCGCCGAAGCGATCGAGTCGGTGCTGCCACGTTTCGATCGCGAAGACGATCCAGCGAATTCGGTCACCGTCGACTGGGTGCTCGAGGCCCTCGCCTCGACACCTGGGTCGATCGCCGTGCTGATCGACCGACGAATGACCGAACTCGCCGAGGAGCAGCGGTACGAGGAGGCGGCACTCACTCGGGATCGCCTCCAAGCCTTCGTGCAGTGCTTCACCCGCCAGGAACTCGCCGACGATCTGCGCAGGGCAGGCGTACTCGAGGTGCGTATCGGTGACGCCGTGCACACCATCGACCACGGAGTCCTGGTGCAAACCCGCCGAGATGGCGAACTGTTCAGCCCGGCTGCCACGTCGACGGCACCGTCACTCGTGCTCGACATGCTCGCCCACCCCGAACCGCCGCGCGAGATCGGCGCGCCCGTCCCTACTTCAGCCATCGACGAGGTGCTCCTCGTGGCGCGACACCTGCGCACGGCGCGTGGCACGGTCATCTCCTGCAGCGGCGAGTGGTCGTCGCGCGTGCAACGAATTCAGGATGCGCTTGGCGAAAGTTCCTTGAGCGCGTTGCGGAAGTCGAGTTCGGGGTCGAGAGGCAGAACCGCCAACGACGACGTCGTCACGCCGTTGGCGAAGTACTGATCGATTCGCTCGCGGCACTGCTTCGGCGAGCCGTGCACCACCAGGTCGTCCACCACCTCGTCCGGAATCGCTGCGAGCGCGCCTTTGCGATCCCCCGCCTGCCACGCGTCCCACATCCCTTGCATCAGATGACCTCGTCCCATCCAGCGGTGGAACTCGGCGTACACCGGCACGTTCATGTACGCGGCGATGGCGAAGCGCGCACCCGCCCGCACCACTTCGGCGTTCTCGCTAGGGCAGACGAAAATGCGCGCCACTACTTCTCGTTCCTCGCCACCCGCGGCCTCACGCACCACGCCGACCACCTTCTTCACGTCCTCGGGTGACAACCAGTTGATGATCACGCCGTCTGCCTCGCGGGCGCCGAGCTTGAGCATGCCCTCGCGTAGGGCGGCAACGAGGATCGTCGGCTTCACCTTGGGCCGAATGCTCAAGCGGAAGCCATCCACCTTGAAGGTGTCGTAGGACTTCGAGACCTTGTCGTAGGTGAAGGCGTCGTGGAGGAACCTGACCACGTCACGCACGCGCTTGTACGGCTCCACGAACGGCACACCGTTCCACTTCTCCACGATCACGTTGCTCGACGAGCCGATGCCGATGGCGAACCTGCCCGGGGCCGCGTCCGCCAGCGCGGCGACGCTCTGGGCGATCAGCGGAGCAGTGCGGGTGTAGGCGGGGACGATCGCTGTGCCGAGGCGCAACCGAGGCTCCCACGCGGCAGCCAACGCAAGCGGCGTGAACGCGTCCGCACCATCGGTTTCGGCCGACCAGATGTCGCTGTAGCCGAGGTCGGCCAACTCCCCCAGCCATTCGCGCTGATCCGAGAGGTGTCCCGGAAGCGGAACCGTCATGCCGTTTCGTCTGATCATGTCCTGTCCTTCCACAGTCGGGCAATGCAAGTCTGGCTCGCCACCGCCATCAACGTCCCGTCTTCGGCGTACATCTTCAAGGATCCATGACCGAATCCCCGCTCCACCGCGTGGACCATGATGTCGACGAGCACCCACTTCGTCGGAACCACCTGGACCACGCGAAGGGTGTTGTCCAGGCTGTTGCCACCGCCGAGTACTCCGAGCGCTTGTCCGACACCGAGCGGGACGAAATCTCCGAACATCGCCAACGTGGTGGTGTCGGCATCATCTTCAGAATCGATGATCCGCACCCACATCAGGGTGCGCCCGTCCGAAACCGTTCCGTCGCGGTCCTCGAGACTCCGTCCAATGACGTAGCGCTGATCGAATTCGTCGTGGATCGTCTTGGCCACGTGCGGCAAGAGTGAACTTCTCCGCAGATCCTCCGGTCGCGGCACGTCGGGTGTACCGGAAAACTCGTGTCGATGAGCGAAGATGCGACTTCCCAGTGCACCCATCGCCCGAACTATGACCCGGTCACCGACGTGGCCGATCACCGAAGCCTGCGTGATCTGGTTGCCGACGACATCGAGTGAGACGTCGAAGTCCACTTCTTCGTCGAGCATCGCGTAGTCGAGGTACTGCGCCGTCGACCACGCGACTTGGCGACCGCTCAGTTCCTCCATCGCCACCACCGCACCCGCCAGCGCAGCGCCACCGAACAGGAATCTCGATGCCGTGGTGAGCCGGGACGTGACCGGCAACGTCCACGTTCCGCGCGTGCCCGCGGCATGCACCCGTTCGATTCCGAGAAAACCCCGTGTCATCGCGAAAGACACTAACGATCGGGGTCAGCCGGCAAGAAGAGCGCGGGCGACGATGTCCTGGCAGAACGCGGTGAGGATCGCCAGATACATCAGTCCCGTGGCGGCCATCACCGCCGAATACGAGCGCTCTTTCAGCGCCGCTCTCGTCACCACGGTCAATACGCCGGTGAGCACCGTGGAGGCGAGCCAGAACCAACCCAACACGCCATCCCAACCGTCGTCGATGGTGCCGTTCAACACGCTCACCATGCCGGTCGGCAACACGAGTGCAATCGCTTCGAGCGGCCACAGCCACAACACCGCGGTGACGATCTCGTTGAGCAACTTGCGGGGCATGCCCGGCTGCACGAGGTACCAGTGACCGAGCAACATCGCGTCGCTGACCGCGCCGAGGAATGCCGCAGACACGAAGATACGCAGGATCGACACCGCCGTGTCCGCCCCGCCGTCGGCGGCGACGAGCGCACCGGCGATCAGCCCCGGCACACCGATGAGCGGCGCGATGAGATCGAGCCGCGGGTCCTTGTTGCGCACGGTGGCGATGCACGCGACCGCGACGAGTCCAGCCGACACCTCGCGAACGGGAACCACGCCGTACCGAATGCCGAGTACGACGGCGACGAGCGCGAACACCGCGTACACGATCCGCAACAACATGGCGTACCCCGGCCCCGCCACACCGCGGCGCGTGGTGAACCACATGAAGAGCAGACCGCCGACGGCCCACTGGTGCATGACCGTGGCAGCGTCGAGACGGATCATCGAGAAGTCGCGCTCAGACGTTCACGGAGACGAGATCGTGGTTGGCGCGATTCATCGAATCGGGCCCCTTGGCGGTGGCCACCACGATGTCCTCGAGCCGCATGCCCCACTTGCCCGGGATGTAGATGCCGGGCTCGACACTGAAGGCGTGACCGGCGACGATCGGCGTGCGGTTGCCGGTCACCAGGTACGGCTCCTCATGTGCCTCCATGCCGATGCCGTGGCCCGTGCGATGGACGAAGTATTTGCCGAAACCTGCATCGTCGATGATCCGACGAGCGGCGGCATCCACGCTCTCACACGTTCCGCCGACGCGCCCCGCTTCGACTCCGGCCTGTTGGGCACGTTGCAACACCGTGTAGGCCTCGCGCACGTCGGCAGTCGGCTCACCCGTGAACACACAACGGGTGATGTCGCTGCAGTAACCGTTCATCGTGCCGCCGAAGTCACACAGCACGATCTCCCCCTTCTTGATCACGCGGTCGGAAGGATGGTGATGCGGGCTGGCGGCGTTCTCCCCTGCGGCGACGATGGCGAAGTTCACCACGTCGTGTCCCTCGCGAATCAGTCGCGCCGAGATGTCTGCCGACACCTCGGCTTCCGGGCGGCCCACCAGCGGAATGAGCCCGCCCTGCAGTTCGAGTGCCACCCGATCGGCAGCCGCGCCGGCCCGCCGCAACGCCTCGATCTCGTCGTGATCCTTGGCGGCACGAAGTGCACCCACCACGTCGACCGCACGCGTGAAGCGCGCACCGTCGACGTGTGCGAGCAACTCGACGAGGAACCGTGCCCACATCTGGTCGCCTACGGCAATCGTCTTCGCCCCAACGAGCATCTTCGCTGCCAGTGCCACCGGGTCGTCCGTTTCGTTCCACGCCACCACCTCGAACACGCCGGGTTGCGGCACCACGCGAGGAACTTCGAGTCGCGGCACCAGCATTTGCGGCGTCGAGTCCATGCGCACCACGAGGAGCGTCAGCCGCTCGAGCGGCATCGCGTGGTATCCGGTGAGATATGGCAGATCGTGTCCGACCGACAACAACAACGCGTCGATCGATCGGGTCGCCATCTCGTGGCGCACGCGGTCGAGGCGCGCGGAGTAGTCGGGGCGAACTTCCATGACCCGCAACGCTAGGCGTGCGCCACGACGGAAGCGTGCCGGTGCGCCGTCTTGGCGTGGTAACTGGAACGCGTGAGCGGGCTCGCCTGCACGTGTTGGATCCCGAGCGACTCGCCGAACCGCGCCAGTTCGTCGAATTCATGGGGTTCGACCCACCGCGCCACGGGCAAGTGGTGGCTCGTCGGACGCAGGTATTGGCCAATCGTGACGATCTGCACGCCGACCGCCGCCAAGTCGATCAGCGCCTCCTTCACCTCGCCGATCGTCTCGCCCATCCCGACGATCAGACCGGACTTGGTGACGAGACCACTCGAGCGTGCACGGGACAGCACCGAGAGGCTTCGCGCATAACCGGCCGACGGTCTGACCACCCGCTGCAGGCGAGCCACGGTCTCGATGTTGTGGTTGAACACGTCGGGCCGCTCGGCGAGCAGGATGTCGAGGACGTCGGTTCCCTTCACGTCGGACACGAGAGTCTCCACCTGCACACCCACGCGACGTTCGCGTATCGCACGCACGCAACGCGCGACGTGATCCATGCCGCCGTCCACCAAGTCGTCGCGTGCAACCATCGTCAACACCGTGAAATCGAGGCCCATCCGCGCGACCGCCTCGGCGACGCGTGCCGGCTCGTCGTCGTCGGGTGCCATCGGCTTGCGTGTGTCGACGAGACAGAAACCACATGCTCGCGTGCAACGTTCGCCGAGCACCATGAACGTGGCGGTCGAATCGGCCCAACACTCACTGAGGTTCGGACATCCGGCCTCTTCGCACACGGTGACGAGGTCGAGGTCGCGCAGCGTCTTCTTGGTGGCGAGCACTTCCGAGGACAACGTCACGGTGGGGCGAATCCAGTCGGGCTTGCGCACCGTGATCGCGAGACCATCGGTCACGCCGGCCTCGTCCATGCGCCGCGCCATGCGCACGGGCAAACCCGGGCCCTGTCCGCGCGAGAATGCAGAGAGGTCTTCGTCTCGATGCGAGAACACGACCCCCGCCGTCGTGCCCGCACCTTGGCCGAAACGCTCGATGGCGTGTCGCCCGAGTGCTTCCACCACGTCGCTCATCGTCGCAACCACACCCTCGTCGGCAAGTGACGTGACGTCGAAAGCGTCGATGCCGCACGGAACGATGTGCGTACGCATGTAGTCGAGGTCGGTCGTCACGTTGAGAGCGAACCCGTGCATCGTCCGACGCTCGCTCGATCCGCGACCCACGCGCACACCGATCGCGGCGATCTTGCGCGGTGCATCGGAGTTCGGGCGCACCCATACACCGGGGAATTCGCCCCGCCTGCCCACGTCCGTCAGTCCGAATTCGCCGAGTACGTCGATCAACAGCTGCTCAAGGGAATGCACGTAGGCGCGCGTGTCGGCAGGACCAGAGTCACCGTGCTTGGGTGGCAGGTGCAGGATTGGATACCCCACCAGTTGTCCGGGGCCGTGATAGGTGATGTCGCCACCGCGTTGTACTTCGATCAACTCGGCGCCCACCTCATGCGGGACGCAGCGCAGGTTCTTCGCCAGTTCGGCGTGTGGACCGTGGGTGAACACGTGTGGGTGCTCACACAGCAACAGATGCTGCTCCTCGCCGAATTCGAACATCGCTTGCTGGATGACGAGCATCTCGCGGTACGGCACCCGTCCGCACCACCGCGCGTGCAGCGTGTTGGACGCCATGGTTACGACCGACCTACTAGATCTCTGCGGACCAGTCGTGCGTCTCGAGGATGTCCTTGATGCGCGAGAGGAAACGTGCCGCGTACGCACCGTCGAATGCGCGGTGATCCCACGCCATCGCCAAGTTGCCCACCGGATGGATGGCGATGCTCTCCGATCCATCCTGTGCGGTGACGACGACGGGCTTGCGCACGATCGCATCGGTGGAGAGGATCGCCACCTGTGGTTGGTTGATGATCGGCATCGTCAGCACGGAGCCCGCAGAACCGTTGTTCGTGATCGTGAACGTGGCGCCCTGGATCTCGTCCGGCGACACCTTGCGGGCACGCGAGCGAACTGCGAGATCGTTCGTCTCGCGAGCGATTGCGCGGAGACGCTTGGCATCTGCGCTCCGCACGACCGGGACGAGCAGACCCTGGTAGTCGAGGTCGACGGCGATACCGAGGTCGACGTAGCCATGCACGATGAGGTTGTCGCCGTCGATGGATGCGTTCATGTGCGGAAACTCGACGAGCGCGTCGATGAGTGCACGTGAGATGAACGGGAGGTACGTGAGGCTGAAGCCTTCCTGGCTCTTCCACTCTGCACGCACCGCGTTTCGCACACGATCGACGTTGGAGTAGTCCACCTCCACCACGCTGAACGCGTGCGGGCTGGTGGCCTTCGAGCCGACCATGTGGGCACCAGTGAGGCGACGAATCTTGGAGAGCGGCACCACCTGATCGCGTTCGCCGAGAGCGCGTGCTGCGACACCGACCGGTGCCGCCGGAGACGGTGCAGGTGCAACGACCGGAGCAGGAGTGGGTGTCGGCGCGGGCGCAGGTGCAGAAACCGGAGCGGGTGCAGGCGCAGGAGTCGGCGTGACGACTGGAGCAGGTGCTGCGGCAGGACCGCGCGCATCGATACCGCGCGATTCGAGACCGCGCGCATCGATATGGTCCAACACGTCCTCGCGAGTGATGCGCCCACCAGGACCGCTACCGACGAGCGCATCGATGTCGATGCCGTGTTCGTTGACGAGTCGCCGCACCACGGGCGACAACAACTTGTTGCTCTGCACCGTGCGCGCAGGAGCGGGAGCAGCGGCGACAGGTGCGGGTGCGGGTGCAGCGACGACAGGTGCTGGAGCAGGAGCAGGCGCTGGTGCGGGTGCGGGTGCAGCGACGACAGGTGCAGGAGCAGGAGCAGGCGCAGGCGCAGGCGCCGGCGCAGCAGCAGCCGGTGCACCCGATGACGCGCCCACCACGGCAATCACGGTGCCCACGGCAACGGTGTCCCCCTCGTTCGCCCGAATCTCGGTCACCGTGCCAGAAATCGGTGACGGCACTTCCGTGTCCACTTTGTCCGTCGATACCTCGAACAACGGCTCATCCACGTTCACCGTGTCGCCCACCTTCTTGAACCAGCGAGTGATGGTGCCCTCGGTCACCGTTTCGCCCAGTTGCGGAAGTGAAATATCAGCCATGGCGCTCCTTCGGTGTACGTCTCAAGTGTAGATACGAAACCTGGTCGAGGCGCAGTTCAAGCATTGATGCTGCGACCAGTGAGCGACAGCACCGTCTCACCGAACAACTCGCTCAACGATGGATGGGGCTGCAGGAACTCAGCAATTTCATCCACGGTTGCTTCCCAGTTCACCGCGAGATAACCGCCGGACAACTGTTCCGTCACCCAAGGGCCCACCATGTGCACGCTGATCACCTGTCCGGCACTGCCGTCCGCATTCTTCTTGGCGATCACCTTCACCAGTCCGTCCGTCTCGCCGAGGATCATCGCCCGACTGTTGGCCCGGAACTGATGCTTGGCCACCACCACGTCCAGTCCCTGCGCCTTCGCCTCGTCTTCGGACGGACCGGCCCACGCCACCTCGGGCTGGCAGTAGATCGCCCACGGCACACGGTCGTACATCACGGGATAGACGGTCTCTCCGAGCATGTGCTTCACCGCAACGATCGCCTCGGCGTACGCCACGTGGGCGAGTTGCGGCGTGTTGACGACGTCACCCACCGCGTACACGCCTTCCTCGGCGGTGCGACACCAACCATCCACCTCGATGAACCCGCGCTCTGAGACACGTACCGCGGTACCACTCAGACCGAGACCCGCGATGTGCGGCTTGCGTCCGACGGACACCACCACGGCGTCCACTTCGATGGTCTCGCCGGCACCGAAAGTCACGATCGTCGAACCACTCGCCTGCGGTTGGTGACCGTTCACGGTCACGCCCGTGCGAATGTCGATGCCCTTCTTCTGGAAACTCTTCACCACGACGTTGGCCACGTCTGCGTCGAGTCCGGGAAGGACCTTCGGCAATCCCTCGAGGATCGTCACCTTGGCACCGAGGTCGGCGAAGGTGGAGGCGAATTCGCAACCGATGGCGCCGCCACCGATCACCGCGATCCGCGCAGGAATGCGATCCAACATCAACACCTCGTCCGAGGTCATCACCGCGCCACCCGGCTCGAAGCCGGGGATCGTGCGCGGCGTCGAGCCTGTCGCCAAGACGACGAATCGCGACTGCAGTTCACGCGACGATCCGTCGCTCATCGACACCTGCACCGACCGATTGGCGGAAAGTGCGCCAGTGCCCTGGAGGTACGTCACCTTCTTCGACTTGGTCAAACCAGTGAGACCCTTCACCAAGTTGCCCACGATCGTCTGCTTGCGCTTCTGGGCAACTGCGAAGTCGATCGACGAGACGTTGGCCGCGATGCCGAAATCACCGGCGTGCCGAACGTGACGATGCACTGCCGCAGTCTCGAGGAACGCCTTGGCCGGGATGCAGCCGCGATTGAGACAGGTGCCGCCGATCACGTCCTTTTCCACGAGGGCAACCGAGAGCCCCGCCGATGCGCCGTAGAACGCCGCCGCATATCCACCCGGGCCTCCGCCCACCACCACGAGATCGAACTGTTCGGCCATCGTCACCCTCCGCCGCTCTGCAACACCTGCAACAACTTGATTGCGCCTGCGACGAGGATCGCCACACCGCTGGCCAGCGACCACAGAATCAACGTCTTCGTCTTCACCGTCAATCAAGCCTACGGGTTCCCCTCACTACGCTCGTACTCGTGGGTTTGCGCGACGCATTTCGGGCCAAGGGTGTGCGCCAACTCGACTCCGAGCGACTGGTGGATCGCTTCACCGAGCAGATCGAGAAGTACGGAGTGACGAAAATCACCGACCTCGAACCGCGCAACCGGGTGCGAGTGTGCGGCGAGGTGAAGCGCATGACCATCAAGCCGCGCTCGGGTATCCCCTCGACGGAGATCACCATCAACGACGGCACAGGTCAGGTCGTCGTGGTGTTCAGCGGTCGTCGCCATGTGGCGGGCATCGAACACGGCAAGTGCCTGCGCATCGAGGGCGTGGCATTCAGCGACAAGAACGACCTCGTCTTCCTCAACCCCGCCTACACGCTGCTGCCCTGACGGGCCGCGGTTCAGCCGACGAGGATCCTCGACACCGCCTCTTCCGCGTCCTCGGTGATCAAGGCCATCACTTCGTCGCACACGCGCAAGACGGTCTCTTTGTTCGGCACGAGAACCCTGCCTTCACGCACGATCGCCACCACGGTGGCGCTACGTGGAAACTTCAGTTCGGCGAGTTGCTTGTCGCTAGCGGGTGAGTTGTCGGCGAGCGTCACTTCGACGAGCTCTGCCTTGCCACCCTTCAGTTGCATCAGGCGTACGAAGCTGCCCACGGTCACTGCTTCTTGCACGAGGCTCGTGATCAGGTGCGGTGTCGACACCGAGACGTCGACGCCCCACATGTCGTTGAACATCCAATGGTTGTTCGGGTTGTTCACACGGGCGACCACGCGGGGCACGCCGAATTCCTGCTTCGCCAACAACGAGACCACGAGGTTGTCCTCGTCGTCGCCCGTGACCGATGCCACCACGTCGGCATCCTTCACTCCGGCGCTCGCGAGCACCGCCACGTCACACGCGTCACCCAAGTGCCAGGTGACCCCGTTCGAGTTCTGGTCCTTGTACTCACGCACGACAGCGCGATCGTTCTCGAGGATCGTCACCTGATGTCCCGCGGCCACGAGTTGCTCCGCCGTGAAGCGTCCGACGCTTCCACCGCCAGCGATCACCACCTTCATCTCAGTGCCCCTTTCCCGAGGCGAGCGCCTTGTCGAAGTCGCCGAGGTGTTCGACCGTCGCCGCCACGTACGCCACATCGGCTTCTTGAACCACGGTGTCGGTGTCGGGGATCATCGCCGAACCGAGGCGACGCACCGCGACGACGCGCGCGTGGTCGCTGTCGAGTTCGAGCACCTTGGTGCCCACGAGCGACTTCGGTAATTCGCGCTCGACGAGCACCACCTTCGCACTCGGATCCGTCCACTCCACCGCTGGCAGATCGGGCAAGATGCGGCGCAGGATGCGCTCGGACGTCCACTTCACGGTGGCGACCGTCGCGATGCCCAGCCGCTCGTAGATCTCGGCCCGCTTCGGGTCGTAGATCCGCGCGACCACCCGTTCGATGGCGAACTCCTCACGCGCGACACGCGCGACGAGGATGTTCGAGTTGTCGCCGTTCGTCACCGCGGCGAGCGCACCCGCCTTCTCGATGCCGGCCTCGATCAGCACGTCGCGATCGAACCCGATTCCGACGATCTTGTTGCCCATGAAGGATTCACCGAGACGGCTGAACGCCTCGGGCTTGCGATCGATGATCGCCACCGTGTGTCCCTGACCGGTCAACTCTCGGGCGAGGGTCGAGCCCACCCTGCCGCAACCGACGATCACTACGTGCACGACTACTCCTTTGACCCCGCCGAGATTTCGTCCCGATCGGTTTTCGAACCCCGTCAGGCTATTCCAGTAATCGCCTGCCATCGCGCCGCTTATGGCAGGCTCTATGCGCGTATGGAATCGGCGGGTAGCTCCAACTGGCTGAAGCGCTTGCTGATCGGCAAGCCGATCTCCTCCTCCGAGGACGTTCATCAGCGTCTACCGAAGAAAGTTGCCTTGCCCGTGTTCGCGAGCGATGCCATCTCGTCGACGGCGTATGCGAGCGAGGAAATCCTGATCGTCTTCATCTCGTTCGCGGCAGTGGGTGCGGCCGCGTACAGCGCTCTCGTGCCCATCTCGCTCCTCGTCATCGTCCTGCTCGCCATCGTCGTCAACAGTTACCGCCAGACGATCTATGCGTATCCCACGGGCGGTGGTGCATACATCGTGTCTCGGGAGAACCTCGGGGAATATCCGTCGCTCGTCGCAGGTGGAGCGATGCTCACCGACTACATCCTTACGGTCGCCGTGTCGGTGTCTGGTGGCGTGGCCGCAATCATTTCTGCGTTCAATGGCCTCGCCCCGTACCGGGTGCAGCTTGCAGTGGGATTCATCGTGCTGATCACGCTCGCCAACCTGCGTGGCCTCCGCGAGTCCGGCGCGCTGTTCGCACCTCCCACCTACCTGTACGTCAGCTGTCTGATCTCCCTGATCGTCGTCGGGCTCTATCGCGTCTTCGTGCAGGACCTCGGTCCCATTCAGCACGATCCAGAGATCGCCAAGGAACTGCTCACCAGCACGAACACGATCAACCTCTTCTTCTTCCTCAAGGCGTTCTCCTCGGGTGCAGTGGCACTCACCGGCGTCGAGGCGGTTGCCGACGGCGTTCCTGCGTTCAAGAAGCCGGAACCGCGCAATGCGTCGATCGTGCTGATCATCATGGCCACGATCCTCGGTGCCTCGTTCTTCGGCCTCAGCGTGCTCTCCCAGCACCTGAAGCCACTCGCCGACGAGGAGGGTTTGATCAAGGACACCGTGCTCGCCCAGTTGGCCGAGCAGGTGTACGGCGGGCGCAACATCTTCTTCTTCGTCACCCAGTTCGCCACGTTTGCCATCCTCATCCTCGCCGCCAACACCGCGTACGCAGACTTTCCCCGACTTTCGTCGATCATCGCGCGAGACAACTTCTTGCCCCGTCAGTTCATGAACCGTGGCGACCGCCTGGTGTTCTCCAACGGCGTCATCTTCCTCGGGCTTGCCGCGATCGGCCTCGTGATTGCCTTCAGCGGCAAGGTGACACTGCTCATCCCGCTCTACGCGGTGGGCGTGTTCACCGGGTTCACGCTCAGTCAGACGGGCATGTTGGTGCGCAGCAGGCGACTCAAGGAGAAGGGTTGGCAAACTCGGGTCGTCATCTCCGGAATCGGTGCGGTCACCACCGCCTTCGTCGCCGGAATCGTCGTGGTGGTCAAGTTCACCGACGGTGCATGGATCCCCGCCGTAGTCATCCCCATCCTCGTACTCATGTTCACCTCGATCAACAAGCACTACGTGCGGGTGCGTTCGTATCTCCAGGCATCCGATGAATACGTGGCTCCGTACCACACCCACTTCGTGATCGTGCTCGTCGGCTCGGTCAATCGCGGCGTGTTGCAGGCCATCCAATACGCCGAGAGTCTGCGACCGGATCGTTTGATCGCCATGTCGGTGGTGCACTCCGAGGAGGACCGCGAGCGCCTGGCGGAGCAGTGGGCCCGGTTCGGACTCAACGTCGAGTTGGAGACCGTCTACTCCGAGTACCGCGATCTCGCCGAACCGATCCTCACGCGCATCGACGAACTTGAAGGACAGTCGGCCGACGACTTGATCACCGTCGTGATCCCCGAGTTCGTCACCAGTCTCAGCACGCAGTGGCTGCACAACCAGTCCGCGCTGCAACTCAAGGCCCGCTTGTTGTACAGACCGAACACGGTGGTGACCTCCGTGCCGGTCGTCATTCCCTGACGCTCGACAACGGCTCGTTCGGGACAGGGTCGTAGCCTGACCATCATGAAGATCGTCATCTCTGGTGCCAGCGGTCTGATCGGCACGCCCCTCGTGGAACAACTCGTCAACAACGGCCACCACGTCACGCGACTCGTTCGTCGGGCGGCGCGCGCCGGCGAATCGCAGTGGGATCCCCGCACGGGTCTGATCGACGCATCCGTGATCGATGGCGCCGACGCGGTGATCCATCTTGCGGGTGCCGGCATCGGCGACAAGCGTTGGACGAGCGCGTACAAGCGCGAAGTGCTGGAGAGCCGCACCTTGAGCACGGCCTTGTTGGCGCGCACCATCGCATCGGCGACGACCAAGCCGAAGGTCTTCCTCTCGGGTTCAGCCATCGGCTTCTACGGAGCACGTGGGGACGAGCGTCTCACCGAGAGCGGCAGTCTGGGTAGCGGATTCCTCGCCGACGTCTGTCGCGACTGGGAAGCGGCGGCAGCACCGGCTCAGGCGGCGGGTGTGCGCACCGTGTTCCTGCGCACGGGAATCGTGCTCAGCCCACGCGGCGGAGCGCTGAAGAAGTTGTTGCCCCTGTTCCGTCTGGGCGTCGGTGGACGATTCGGCAACGGCAAGCAGTGGCAGAGTTGGATCTCGATCACCGACGAACTGAACGCGATCGAATACTTGCTCACGGCCAACGTCGAAGGACCGGTCACCCTCCCCGCTCCCGAACCGCTGACGAACGCGGAGTTCACCAAGGTGCTCGCGCGAGTGCTCAAGCGTCCGGCACTCTTCCCTGTTCCTACCTTCGGACCGCGCATCCTGCTCGGCGGGGAGTTGGCCGATGCGTTGCTGTTCACGGGACAACGCGTGTTGCCGGAGCGACTCGAAGCAAGCGGCTTCCGATTCGCTCACCGCGACCTCGAATCGGCGCTGCGGGCACTGCTCGACAAATGACGGTCGAGCGCGACGTCGTCATCGTCGGCGCCGGCTTGGCTGGGCTCACTTGTGCGCTCGAACTCGAGCGGCACGGGGTCTCGCCGCTGATCGTCGAGGCGAGCGATGCCGTCGGCGGGCGCGTGCGCACCGATCGACGCGACGGATTCCTCCTCGACCGCGGCTTCCAAGTCATTCTCACCGCGTATCCCGAACTGTCGCGCTACCTCGATCTCTCGGAACTCGATCTGCGTCGCTTCGACAGTGGTGCACTCGTCTGGCTGAACGGCAAAGGACACGTCGTCGGTGATCCGTTCCGGGCACCGACCACGCTGCCTGCGACCGCGCTCGCGCCGATCGGCTCCCCGGCGGACAAGTTGCGCATCGCCTGGCTGCGCCACAGGGCACATCGGGTCGAACCACGACGACTGCTGCGCGGTCAAGACATCTCGACTGCCGCAGCGCTGCGGGCGTTCGGGTTCTCCAACACGATGATCGACCGGTTCCTCCGGCCATTGTTCGGCGGCATCCAACTCGACCCGGCCCTCGCCACCTCGCGACGCATGTTCGACATCATCTTTCGCATGCTGAGCGACGGCTCGAGTGCGGTCCCGCGCACGGGCATGCAGGCTCTCCCCGAAACGCTCGCGCGCAAACTCTCCCCCACTACGGTCCGGCTCAACTCTCCGGTCGAGCGAATCGACGGCACGACAGTGAGGCTCGCTTCGGGCGAGTCGATCATCTCGCGGATCGTGGTGGTGGCCACCGATGGACCCTCCGCATCGCGCCTCCTCGATATGCCCGAGGTGCACTCGCGCCAAGTGGGATGCGTCTACTTCGCCGCCGACGAGGCACCGACCAACAAGAAGATGGTGATTTTGGACGGCACCGGCAAGGGTCCCGTACTCAACGTGGCGGTGATGAGCAACGTCGCACCCACCTATGCGCCACGCGATCAACACCTGATCGTCGCCGCGTTACCCGGCGTGATCGACGGCGACATCGAGTCGCTCGCGCGCACCCAACTGCGCGGGTGGTGGGGCTCTCGAGTGGACACTTGGCGACACCTCGAGACGTACCGCATCCACCACGGAGGACCGGTGCAGGCGCCTCCCTTCTCTCCGAAACGGTCCGTCGCGGTCGGCGGCGGACGGTTCGTGTGCGGCGATCATCGAGACACGGGCTCGATCCAGGGGGCGATGTACTCGGGACGGCGAACCGCAACGGAGGTGCTCTCGGCTCTCGCCGTCGGCACGCCGTAGATTTGCTGCATGCCTCACGACGCGCAGAGAGAGTTGGTCCATGCGGAGCGGATGATCGCTGCGCCTCCACAACAAGTGTTCGATCTCCTCGCTGATCCGCGCATGCACAAGGTGTTCGACGGCTCGGGAACGGTTCGCGATCCGCACGGCAAGCATCCCGAGCGTCTCTCGCTCGGCGCCAAGTTCGGCATGAACATGCGCATCGGTCTGCCCTATCGGATGACCAACACCGTCGTCGAGTTCGAGGAGGGCAAGCGCATCGGCTGGCGCCATGTCGGTGGACACGTGTGGCGCTACGTGCTCACACCGGAAGGTAGCGGCACCCGTCTCGTCGAGGAGTTCGACTACTCCACCAATAGGGCGCGAATCTTGCTCACGGCATTGAACGCCATCGAGCGCAACGAGCGGTCGATCATCGCCACTCTCGACAACATCGAACGCCACTTCGCCGGGTCGTGACCGTTCTCCTACCTCGGGGCTTCCACAGCCACGTCACGAACATCGGCATCAAGGACTCGACCGACGACTTCACCCTCGTTCGCACCGAAGGACCGTGCGCGGCAGCCGGTGTCTTCACCCAGAGTCGATTTGCCGGACCGAGCGTCGTCGTCAGTCGTCGACACGTCGCCAACCACCGCGCTCATGCCGTGGTCGTCGTTTCCAAGAACGCCAATGTCGCCAACGGCCAAGCGGGGATGGACGACGCAATGGAAGTGGTCGAAGGCGTGGCGAACGCACTCGGTTGCGCTGCGGAGGACGTGCTGATCGCCTCCACTGGCGTGATCGGCCGTCGTTACCCCATGGATCGTGTGCGTGCCGGCTTGATGAACCTGCCGAACAACCCTCACGACGTCGATGCACTCGCGGTCGCCCGCGGCATCATGACCACCGACACCGTGCCCAAGGTCGCCGAGGCATCGGCAGGCGGCGCCAGCGTGGTCGGCGTCGCCAAAGGTGTCGGGATGATCGAGCCGAACATGGCGACCATGATCACGCTCATGTTCACCGATGCCCTGATCGATGGCGAAGAACTCGACCTGATGTTTCGCCGCGTCATCGACAAGACGTTCAACTGCGTGTCGATCGATACCGACACCTCCACGAGCGACACCGCAATCGTGATGGCCAGCGGCGCAGCAGGCAAGGTGGACCACGTAGCGCTCGAGTCCGCGGTGTACGAGGTGGCGCTGTCGTTGACCAAACAGGTCGCACGCGACGGTGAAGGCGCCGAGAAGCTCATCGAGGTGTGTGTCGACTCTGCGCGTGACGAGCGCCAGGCCAAGACGATCGCCAAGTCGATCGTCAACTCGCCGCTCGTGAAGACCGCGATCCACGGCGCCGACCCCAACTGGGGTCGCGTGGCAATGGCCATCGGCAAATGCCACGAGTTCACCGACGTGTCGGAGGATCGGGTGATCATCCGCTTCGGCAACCAAGAGGTGTTCCCCACCCCACTCGACGAAGCCGACCTTCGCGCGTTGAGCGACTACATGAAGGGCGCGGACGTACGCATCCATGTCAGTCTCGGCACGGGTTCTGCGAGTGCCACCGTGTGGGGGTGCGACCTCACCGACGGCTACTTCCGGATCAACGCCGACTACACGACCTGACCGGTCAGCGGCGCTCGGCCAACCACTGCAGCACGGGTTCGCGATACGCCAGGATCGACTTGTAGCGCGCCACGTCGTCGGGCAGACGCTCGATCAGCGCGTGCAGTGTGCGCGCCCGTTCGGGAGATCCCTCCACGTAGGCGGCGAGCGACTGCTGGAATCCCCGAATCGTGAACAACACGCCTCCCGTGTCGGGTAGGCGACGTAGCGTCTCGCGCTCCATCCGTACCCACAACTGCTCGGGTCGTACACCGAGAGGACGCTCGGGTGGTTCGGGTTGGAACAACGCCGGATGGTCCACGAGCGTCCAGTTGGATCGCCACAGCGGCCGATCCACGGTCAGTCGGCGCAACACCGTGTCCACCGGCGCACCAATCTGTTCGCCGTAGCGCGCCACGGGTTGGTGCGTGGTCATCATGTCCTTGCCCATCTTCGACGCGAGGCGCCACCGACTCGGCGCACAGACCACGCCGGCGACGAACACGAGTCCCTCCTGACCTGCGGACGACTCGCTCGGCGCAAGCACGGTGAGATCGTCGGGCACGAGCAACGCGGCGTCGACGAGTGCATCCACGCCCTCGCTCTCGATGGTCACGCCTTTGAAATCGCCCACCAAGCGGGCGGCCTCCGTGGCGGCCGCCTCGCCTCCGGGGTGCAACGCCGCCACGTCATGGCGACGCGTCGCGAGCAACTCGCGCTTCATCGCGATGGTGGGAGCAGACTCCCTGTCGTCAGGCAGCCAGCGGTTCACGTCGAGCGGCTTGGTGCCGACGCGATGCCGGAATTCGTCCGTCGGTGCGGCGGGAATCATCTCGTCGTAGAACCCCATCGGCGAAAAGCCGGTGAGGTCGCGCGACGGAGCTTGATCGAAAGGTGTGAACGGGTCCTGGTGAGGGACGAAGGTCACTTGGGCTGCATGCGAATGCCGCCATCCACGCGGATGGTCTCGGCATTCACATAGCTGTTGGTGATCGTCTCGACCACCATGCTCGCCAACTCGTCGGGGAAGCCGAGCCGCTGCGGAAACAACACACCCTTCTGCAGGTTGGTCTTGAACTGCTCGCTCGCATCACCGCTGCCGTAGATCGGCGTGTCGATGAGCCCCGGAGCCACGGTGTTCACGCGCACACCGATCGCGGCGAGATCACGCGCGATCGGCAGCGTCATGCCCACCACGCCGCCCTTGGAGGCGGAGTAGGAGGCTTGACCGATCTGACCATCGAACGCCGCCACCGATGCGAGATTGCAGATCGCGCCGCGCTCACCGTTGGCGAGGGGCTCGTTCGTGCTCATCGCCGTACCGACGATACGAATGCAGTCGAACGTGCCGATCAGGTTGATCGCTACGACCTTCTTGAACGCGTCTAGGTTGGCGGCCGACTCGTAGGTGCCGTCCTTGCCCACCGTGCGTTGCGCCCAACCGATACCGGCCGAGTTGACGAGTGCACGAATCGGACCCATCGACTTGGCCATCTCGGTGGCGTTGATGATGTCTTGGGTGTTGGTGACGTCGACCTTGCAGTACGCGCCGCCCACCTCGCTCGCGAGCGCCTTGCCCTTGTCATCCTGAATGTCGGCGACGACGACCTTCGCCCCGCGCTTGGCGAGCAGACGCACGCATGCCGCTCCGATACCCGATGCACCACCCGTGACGATTGCACTTGTTCCGTTGAGATCCATGCGAGAACACTACGCAACGGTCGGCTCACCAGCCAACCCGAAGGATCGGCGAGGAGTCAGCGGGTGTAGCCGAGTGATGCCGCCACGGCGAGTTGGTCCACGAGTTCGTTCAGTGGATCGCCGTTGTGCGCCTTGACCCAGGAGAAGGTCACGTTGCCGCGCTCGTTGACCATGTTGATCAGGGGCTCCCACAGGTCGCGGTTGGCCACGGGCTGCCTCTGTGAATTGCGCCACCCGCGCTTCAGCCAGCCCTTCCACCACTCGTCGCGAAAGCAATTCACCACGTACGTGCTGTCGGAGCGAATCTCGACGGGCTCGTCTGCGGACACCGACTTGATCGCCTCGATCACCGCCGTGAGTTCCATGCGCTGGTTGGTCGTATGCGCCTCACCGCCGTTGGCCTGCGGCTCGCCACTCGGCGCAACGGCCCATGCCCAGCCACCCGGGCCCGGATTCCCCGAGCATGCGCCGTCCGTGTAGATGAGAACCATCCCGAGCATTGTTGCGGATCGGGACGTCCCTACCGTGCACCCGTCGATCTCATCCAGCGTGATCCGTTCTGCGAGAATGACCGCATGATCTTCGACGGCTCGGTGCATCAGCTCCCCGACACCGATCCCGGTGAAACCGCCGAATGGCTGGACTCGCTCGACGCGGTCGTCGACACCCACGGCAAGACGCGCGCCCGCTACCTGCTCTCGCGTCTGCTCGAGCGCGCCCGCAGCGCGCAGGTGAGCTTCCCCGCCACCGTCTCCACTCCCTACGTCAACAGCATTCCCCGTGAGCAGGAGCCGTGGTTCCCCGGCGACGAACACATCGAGCGCCGCATTCGCGCCTACATCCGGTGGAACGCCGCCGTGATGGTGGTGCGCGCGAACATGGCAGCCGAGGGAATCGGCGGTCACCTCTCCACGTTCGCCTCGTCGGCGAGCCTCTACGAGGTCGGCTTCAACCACTTCTTCCGTGGTCGCGCCGGCGGTCAACCGGGCGACCACGTCTACTTCCAGGGTCACGCCGCGCCAGGCATCTATGCGCGCGCGTTCCTCGAGCGTCGAGTGGACGAAGACGATCTCGATCACTTCCGCCGCGAGATCGGTCGCGACGGCAAAGGGCTGTCGAGTTACCCGCACCCGCGGTTGATGCCGGAGTTCTGGGAATTCCCCACCGTGTCGATGGGCCTCGGCCCGATCACCGCGCTGTACCAGGCACGCTTCAACCGCTACCTGCACAATCGCAAACTCGACGACACGTCGCAGAGTCGGGTCTGGGCGTTCATCGGCGACGGTGAAACCGACGAACCGGAGACGCTCGGCTCGATCTCACTCGCCGCACGCGAACACCTCGACAACCTCACGTTCGTCGTCAACTGCAACCTGCAGCGACTCGACGGACCGGTGCGCGGCAACGGCAAGATCATCCAAGAACTCGAAGCCGTGTTCCGCGGCGCGGGTTGGAACGTGATCAAGGTGATCTGGGGCTCGAAGTGGGACGAACTCCTTGCCCGCGACACCACGGGCGCACTGCTGAACAAGATGAACACCACCGTCGACGGCGAATTCCAGCGCTACACGGTGGAGAACGGCAACTACATCCGCGAGAACTTCTTCGGCCCTGATCCACGCTTGAGGGAGATGGTCTCCCACCTCTCGGACGAGGACTTGCGCTTGTTGCCCCGCGGAGGTCACGACTACCGCAAGTTGTACGCAGCGTTCAAGGCTGCGAGCGAGAACCTCGGCTCGGGCAGGCCGACCGCGATCCTGTGCAAGACGGTGAAGGGTTGGACACTCGGCCCCGAGATCGAGGGTCGCAACGCCACGCACCAGATCAAGAAGATGAACGAGGAGCAGTTGCGCAACTTGCGCTCACGCCTGCATCTCGAGGACGAGATCCCCGACTCGGCGCTCACCGCCGATCAACCGCCGTACTACCGACCGTCGGAAGACTCCGTCGAGTACCAGTACATGATGGAGCGCCGTCGCGCGCTCGGCGGCGCGGTTCCTCGTCGTCTCACCACCGTCCGCCGACCACTGTCGCTCCCCGACCCGAAGGCGTTCGACGAGTTCAACACGGGTAGCGGCGGTCAAGCCGTGAGCACGACGATGGGCTTCACCCGCCTGCTGCGCAACCTCGGCCGCGACGACTCGTTCGGTTCCCGCGTCGTGCCGATCATCCCCGACGAGGCCCGCACGTTCGGCATGGATTCCTTGTTCCCCGAGTTCAAGATCTACGCGTCACACGGCCAGAAGTACGAACCGGTCGATCACGCGCTGTTGCTCAGTTATTCCGAGTCGTCCGAAGGCCAGATCCTCGAGGAAGGAATCACCGAGGCCGGCAGCATGTCGAGCTTCATCGCCGCGGGCACGAGCTACGCGACACGTGGTGTGCCGATGGTGCCGTTCTACGTCTTCTATTCGATGTTCGGTTTCCAGCGTGTCGGCGACTTGATCTGGCAAGCGGCGGATTCACGCACACGTGGTTTCCTCCTCGGAGCAACCGCTGGTCGCACCACGCTGCTCGGCGAAGGACTGCAGCACCAAGACGGACAGAGCCTCCTGCACGCGAGCATGATTCCCGCCTGCCAGGCGTACGACCCTGCATTCGCCTACGAGGTGGCGACCATCGTCAAGCACGGCATCGATCGGATGTACGGCGCGAATCCCGAGGACGTCTTCTATTACGTCACCTTGTACAACGAGAACTACGAGATGCCCGCACGACCGGATCTCGCTTCGATCGAGCAGGACATCATGGGCGGCCTCTACAAGTGGCAGGCCGCGACTGGCGGCAAGCACCGCGCCTCGATCATCTTCTCCGGCTCGGCCCACGGCGCAGCATGTCGCGCGGCGGCGGAGTTGCTCGAGCACTACGACGTCGGCGTGGATCTCTGGTCGGCCACGTCCTACAAGTTGCTCCGCGAAGACGGCCTCGAGACCGAGCGTTGGAACCGACTGCACCCGACGGAGACACCACGCAAGTCGCGAGCCGAGAACATCCTCGGCGACACCAGCGGACCAATCGTCGCGGTGAGCGACTTCATGCGTTCGGTGCCGCTGCAGATCGCGCCATACGTCGGCTCGCGCAGATTCGTCGCACTCGGCACCGACGGCATGGGCCGCAGCGACACTCGCGAAGCCTTGCGCCGCCATTTCGAGATCGACGCCGAGCACGTCGTGGTGACGGTGCTCGCAGAATTGGCCAACGCAGGGACGGTCGACCGCAAGGTCGTCGCAGACGCGATCGCCCGCTACGGCATCGATCCCGGCGCACCTTCCGCACTCCACCAGTAGGACGTCACATGACCGCGACCACCACGCCCAAGCCCCTCTACATCACCGGTATTCCCGCCGGAGATCAACTGTTGCGCCGTGACGGCACCGCACTCTTGATCGGCATGTTGCTCGACCAGCAGGTGCCGATGGAGTGGGCCTTCACCGGCCCGTACACGATCAAGCAGCGCCTCGGTCATTGTGATGCGAAGAAGGTCGCAGCGATGGACGAGGACGAGTTCGTCGCAGTGTGCCGCGTGAAGCCGGCCATCCACCGCTTTCCCGACAGCATGGCACGACGGATCCATGCGTTGTGCGCGATCATCGCCGACGACTATTCGGGAAAGGGCGCGAACGTCTGGAAAGGCGTCGAAGACGCGACCGAACTGAAGCGTCGACTACGCACGTTGCCCGGATACGGCGAAGAGAAGGCGGAGATCTTCATCGCGCTGCTCGGCAAGCGCTTCGGCATCAGACCGACCGGCTGGAAGAAGGCCGCAGGCGTGTTCTCCGACTCACAACCACGATCGGTCGCCGACATCCACTCGCAAGCCGCGCTACTCAAGGTACGCGGATTCAAGAAGATGCAGAAGGCTGCGGATCTCGACAAGCAGGATCGCCCCAAGAAACCGGCACGCAAGCCCGCTCGTTAGGGTGAATACATGACGATCCTCGTCACCGGTGGCGCCGGTTACATCGGCTCGCACACGGTGCGCACCCTCGTCGAACAAGGCAGGGACGTCGTCGTACTCGACACGCTGGAGTTGGGCACACGCTCCCGAATCGGTGCCACGCCGTTCGTCGAAGGCGACATTCGCGATGAGCGACTCGTGGAGAAGACCCTGCGCAAGTTCGACGTCACGGAGGTCATCCACTTCGCCGCGTACAAGGCGGTCGGCGAGTCGATGGAACAACCACTCCGCTACTGGTCGAACAACGTGGGCGGCACCATCTCGCTCGTACGCACCATGCTCGCCAACGGCGTCGAGCACGTCGTCTTCTCCTCCTCCGCCGGCATCTACGGCAACCCCGAGCGGATTCCCGTCACCGAGGACGAACCCGCGCGCCCGGAGAGCGTGTACGCGGAGACGAAGGCGACGATGGAGAGATTCCTCACCTCGTGCGACGCGATCGGTTTGCGCTCCGTCAGTCTGCGCTACTTCAACGCTGCCGGCGCCAGCGACGACGCTTCGATCGGCGAGGATTGGTCACATTCGCAGAACCTCGTCCCCCGAGTGATGAAGGCGATGCTCGGAGCGAGCGGCCCGCTCCAGGTGTTCGGCAACGACTACCCCACACCGGACGGCACGTGCATCCGCGACTACATCCACGTCGTCGACTTGGCCGACGCACACGTCAAGGCGCTCGACTACCTCACCACCGGAGGGCCGAGCATCACCTGCAACGTGGGAACCGGCATGGGCACGTCGGTGCTCGAAGTGATCGACATGGCCGAACAAGTGAGCGGTCGCAAGGTTCCCTCCGAGTTCGCGCCACGCCGCGCCGGCGACCCGAGCACGGTGTTCGCCGACCCGACACTCGTGCGCGCGATCCTCGGCTGGAAGGCGACGCGGGACCTACGCGACATCGTGGGCAGCGCCTGGGAGTGGCACTCCCGCAGTTACAAGCCGGCCTGAGTGCGCTGACGATCCAGCCACCCGAGCAACATCGCCATCGCCCGCGGGTCGTGGCGCAAGCGATGCCCGGCACCCGGAACGATCTGCAACTCCGCCGAACCGTGCGCCTGTGCGAGCACGCGCGAATCAGCGGTCGGCACCACGTCGTCGTCGGCTCCGTGCATCAACAACAGCGGTCGCGGCGCATAACGCTTCGCCGCATCCGTCGGACGGAACCGACGCAACTCACGACCCCACTCCTCCACTGAAGGCGGAAAGCTCGGGCGTCGCACGGTACCGATCTCGCGTGAGTGCTCGAGGAATCGACGCGGCTGTTCGGCCCAGTCGTCGAAGTCTGCACGTGCACCGAGCAACGCACACCCGTTGACGCGCGGGTCGTCGGCAGCGACGCACAACGCGAGCGAACCACCCGTGTTGTTGCCCACGAGCCAAATTCCTCCTGGCGACGTCTCGGCCACCACGTGGCTCACCGCTGCACGCAGGTCGTCCACCCATCCCTGCATGGAGAAGTCGCCTTCACTGTTCGCGCAACCACGGAACGTGAAGGTCATCGCCACCCAGCCGAGTTCACTCGCTACGCGGTCGCAGAGTTCAGGAAACGTGCCGGCCGAGTGTCGCGCGTCGATTCCGCCACTCGGATAGCCGTGACACAACACGAGCGCGGGCAGCGCGCCGTTCTTGCCGGTTGGCTGCGTGAGATAACGATCGAGTTTCAACCCGCCGGAGAGCAGGGTGCCGTTCACGACACGTCAGGCACGCGGTTTGAGATGACGCCGTGTCTTGCCCGGCGTGGCGAGCGTGTAACCACGATTGCGAGCCTCAGCCAACGTGTCCGGGCCGAAGCACAGTCCGACACCGCTCTCAGCGATCTCGTCGATCACCGCTTGGTCCGCCCACTCGTCCGTGTCGTACACCAACTGCGTGCGCTTGTCGCCGAGGAAACGCGTGTGTCCGAATCGACTGTGTCGGGCCATACGGACAAATCTAGTCGTGTAGCGTCTCCGAACGAATGAGCGGAGTGGTACGACGTCCGACCGAGATCGACTTCTACTTCGACCCCATCTGCCCCTGGGCCTTCCAAACCTCGCTGTGGATTCGCGAGGTCTCGCGCCTCACGGGTCTGCGGGTGAACTGGAAGTTATTCAGCCTGGAAGAGATCAACCGCACCGAAGGCAAGAAGCATCCGTGGGAGCGTGACATCGCCTACGGCTGGACTCCGATGCGGATCGGCGCCTACCTGCGGCGACGCGACAATGCGCTGTGTGGCGAGTGGTACCTGCGCATTGCCACCGCGTTGCATTACGAAGGTCGCCGGCCTTACGAACACGACGTCGCGATCGAACTGCTCGCCGACATCGGTCAGCCAGCGTCCACTTGGGACGAGGCACTCGCCGACCCGACGACCCACGACGACATCAAGCGTGATCACGACTACGCCGTCGGCGAATTGGCTGCATTCGGCGTACCCGTGCTGCACGGCCTCGGAGGCCGCGCGGTGTTCGGCCCCGTCGTCGTACCCGCCCCGCTGGGCGACGAGGCACTGCGACTGTGGGACCTCACGATCGATTACTCCACCTTCCCCGGCCTGTACGAGATCAAGACCCCGAAGACCGACGCCGACCTACGCTCGATCGGCGAAGCGTTTTCGCCGTATCTCAAGAATCGTGAGTGGCAAACGATTCAAAACCCCGCTCGATAGGAGACACCGATGAGACCGACCGACACCATCGACAAACTGACTCACACCTGGGATTCGATCTCGGCATTGTGTGCCGATCTCACCGAAGCACAGTGGAAGACGATGACGGACTGTCCGGGCTGGACGGTGCAAGACACGTTGTCCCACTTGATCGGCACCGAACGAATGATGATGGGGCTTCCCATCACCAAACACCGCGCCGAGCAGGGCGCTCACGTGAAGAACCCGATCGGCGAGTTCAACGAGCACGAGGTCGACGTGCGCCGCTCGCTGTCTGGCGCCGAGGTGCTCGCCGAATGGAACGACCTGATCGACGACAGCAAGGACTTCCTCGAAGATGCAGGCGACGAATACTTCGATCGCGAAACGATGACGCCCACCGGCCCTGGAACGATGGCCGACTTCCTGCACATTCGCGTACTCGACTGCTGGGCGCACGAGCAAGACATCCGTCGCGCCGTGGGCAAGCCGGGCAACGACGGCGGTCCCGCCGCGGAGCACACGATCGACCGCCTACTGCGCACCATTCCCATCGTGG
>JBJTFU010000024.1:0-5385 GCA_046093585.1 Ilumatobacteraceae bacterium
GATCTCCAGTTCCACCTGCGTCAACTGGGTGTCGCGGGCGGCACCACGTGGTGCGGGCGTGCCGAGGTCGCGTTCGATCAACGTCATGTGGAGGCCCCCGAGAAGTCTTCCGTGAACAGATGTAGTGCACTACGAACCGGCATCGGTGTCAAGCCCCCCATGGCGCACAGCGAGCCGTCCGCCATCACCTCGCAGAGGTCCGTCAGCACCTCGATGTTGGCTTCCCTGTCTTCGCCCCGGCGGATCTTGTCGATCAACTCCACGCCACGGGTGCTCCCGATGCGGCAGGGGGTGCACTTGCCACAACTCTCGGCCGCACAGAACTCCATGGCGAAGCGGGCCTGCTCGGCCATGTCCACGGTGTCGTCGAACACCACCACGCCGCCGTGTCCCACGAGGGCGTCGGCCGCTGCATATGACTCGTAGTCGATCGGGATGTCGAACTTGGAAGTCGGGAGATACGCGCCGAGGGGACCGCCGACCTGCACTGCACGCACTGGACGACCGGACTCGGTGCCGCTACCGAAGTCGTTGACGATCTCGCCGAGGGTGATGCCGAACGCCATCTCCAGGATTCCGCCGTGCTTGACGTTGCCGGCAACTTGGAACACTTGCGTACCACGACTGCGCCCCGAGCCGAGTGCCTGATAGGCCGCGGCTCCGTCGGCGAGGATCGCCGGCACGGTGCCGAGCGTGAGCACGTTGTTCACCACCGTCGGCTTGCCAAACAAGCCGACCAGCGCGGGAAGCGGCGGCTTGGCGCGCACCACTCCGCGCTTGCCTTCGAGGCTCTCGAGAAGAGCGGTCTCTTCACCGCAGATGTAGGCACCAGCACCCACGCGAACATGGATGCGGAACGAGAATCCGGAGCCGAGGATGTTCTCGCCGAGCCAGTTGCGGTTCTCCGCGCCCTCGATCGCCTTGTTCAGCGCCTCGATGGCGTCCGGGTACTCACTGCGGACGTAGATGTAACCGGCCTGGGCGCCGACGGCCCAGCCTGCGATCGTCATGCCTTCGAGGAGCATGAACGGATCACCCTCCATCAACATGCGATCGGCGAACGTGCCGCTGTCGCCCTCGTCGGCGTTGCACACGATGTACTTCGTGGAGCTCGGCGCATCGAGCACCGTCTTCCACTTGATGCCGGTGGGGAACGCTGCGCCGCCTCGACCGCGCAATCCCGAGTCCGTCACTTCCTGCACCACTGCCGCGGGGTCCATGGCGAGCGCACGCTTCAAGCCGGTGATGCCACCGTTCGACTCGTAGTCGTCGGAAGATCGCGGGTCCACCACCCCGACGCGGCGGAAGGTCATGCGCTGTTGCCGCTTGATCCATGGCAAGTCGGTGGTCTTGCCGAGACGCAACTCGTGTTGGCCGCCGTTGAGGAGTCCAGCCTTGAGCAGCCCCTTGACGTCCTTCGGACGCACGGGGCCGTAGGCAATGCGACCGACAGGCGTGTCCACTTCGATCATCGGCTCCAGCCACAACATGCCCCACGAACCGTTGCGCACCACGCGCACTCCCTCGTGTTCGGCGAGTTTCTTCGCCACTTCGTCGGCGCCTGCCGCACGAGCCGCAGCATCGCGTGGCACGTAGACGGTGGTGCCGCTACCCGACGTTTCCTGCGTGGTGGTAGTGAGACGCTTCTCGATGACGTCCGCGAGGATCGTCTCGACGTGCTTCGGCTCGACGTCGCCGATCAGTCGACCGTCCGCCATGATGCTCGGGCCGGTGGCGCAGTTGCCGAGACAGAACACCTCTTCCAGATGCACCGGCTTGCCCTCGGCGTAATGCTGTGCCCGCTTCCACACTGCGCGCCCGCCTCGTGCCTGGCACGCCTCGGCACGACACACCTGCACGATCGGCCCGCGCGGCTTCTCCGTGCGGAAGTCCTTGTAGAAGGTGATCACGCCGTGCACTTCGGAAACGGTGACGTTGAACACTTCAGCGAACAACGGCGTGAGTTCGGGATCGATCCAGCCCGCCGCATGCTGCACGGCATGGAGGGCAGGCAACAGCCCACCCTCGATGTGCTGGAAACTTCGCACGATGGCGTCCAGTTCAGTGCGGGTGGGCGTCGTGCTCAAGGTGCTCAAGCGTAGGGCTCGGCCCGCACGCCCCGTCAAGGATGTGGGTTGGGATGCACGTGCTGGGAGTACCAGTGGCGGGCATAGGCGAGGATCTCGCCCTCGGTCATGGCGGGGAGGTTGACCGCGAGTGCCGCCACCACCTTGTGCGCAAGTTCCTCCTCGTGGAGTCCGAGGTGTTCGACGAAGTTGGCCATGGCGTTGGAGGTTCCGGTGGCGTTGCCGAGAACCAGGATCTCGGCAGAACCATGAAGATGGCCTGCTACTTCGTCGAAGTAGACGCTCGAGTTTCCGTCGCGAGCATGGCCGCGGTGATGTTGACCTTCACGATTGTGTCGATGCGGACGGTCGGGGTCGGGAGGAATCACCACGAGCGGCGTTGCGCCCGGGTCGATGCCCATGTTCCAGATGCGTGCTTCGCGTTGTGTGATGGCAACGACAACGAATCGATGCGTGAGTGACATCGCAACTCCCTTTCGCCGACAGCGAGATCGGTCGCGTGACCGATCAGGTGCGGGTCAACCTAACGACGAGGCGAGGTTTGCGTACAGCGGAATGCCGATGATCAAGTTGAAAGGGAAGGTGATACCGAGAGCGGCGGTGAGGGACAAACCAACGTCCGCATTTGGCAGACCAATTCGCACCGCGGCAGGCGCAGCGATGTAGCTCGCACTCGCGGACATTGCGCCGAGCACCATCGCTCCTCCCACGGACATGTCGATCGCGGTACCGACGACCACACCGAGTGTCCCGAAGAGCAGGGGTGCGACGATCGCGAATCCGACGAGTCTGAAGCTGATACCTCGCGAGGTGACCAGTCGTTGACCGGCGAGCGTGCCGAGATCGAGCAGGAACAACACGAGCACGCCCGGGAAGAGCGTCTTGAACAGCGGTTCCACCATCGTGGTCGTGCTGTCCGAGGCGATCACGCCGATGAGGATGCCGCCGACGAGGAGCATCACGCTTCGTCCGGTGAGTACCTCGCGCATCGAGTGTCCGATCGATGAATTCGACGACTTGCGCAGCGCGATGAGCAGTGCAATTAGGATTCCCGGTACCTCGAGGGCGGCGACGAGGGCGGCCATGAATCCCTCCTCGATGTTGTGGGAGTTGTTGGCGAAGGTCTCGGCAGCAGTGAAGGTGACTGCAGACACCGATCCGTAGTGCGCGGCGATGGCGGCAGCATTCACCGAGTCGAGGCCCACCCACAGTCGGGCCCCCGCGTAGGCGACGAACGGCGTGACGATGCCGATGAGGACGGTGGCGAGGAGCGGTAGCGCCAAGTCGGACAGCGCCGTGTCGCGAATTTGTGAACCACCCTTGATCCCGATGGCGAGCAAGAGATATGTGGAGAGGAGCGATGTCACCTGTTCCGGGAACCGGAGGTCGCTGCGGATCAGGGCGGCCAGGAATCCGAGGGCAAAGGCCAAGACGGCGGGGCTCGTCAGGTTGGTGGTGGCGAGATCGAGGGCGCTCATTTTGCGTGTGCCTCGTCGATGAGGGGGCTCAAGGTCGGTTTGAGCCAATGCACACAAGGATCTTAGGGCATTTCCGAACCCTGCAAATGGTGCCTGCTCGCGTAGCCAAGGGAAATTGACCGTCGTTAGGCTGAACGACCACTCGGGGCATCCGCTCCGAGTTCCTTATAAGGAGAAAATAATGACCAAGCGTTCCCGCGCAATTCGCGTAGGGGCGGCGTTGGCCGTTTTGTCACTCGTGGGCGCAGCCTGCGGTGGCGACGACAGCGCGTCCGAAGAAACGGTGACCGAAGAAACGGTCACCGAGGAAACCACTGCCCCGGAGAGCACCTGCGGTAGGGAGACCAGCGACACTGTCGATGGCGACCTTGCCGGTTTCTCAGGTTCCACTCCGTTCGGTGAGGGTGGCGCAGACGCAGCGTTCATCGAGCGACTTTGCTCGGTCGACCCTGCTCTGATCGACGTATCGTACGCCGCTGAGACGTACGACTCCGTCGTGATCATCGCCCTTGCAGCCGAAAAGGCACAGTCTGATGGCATCGAGTACGCCTCGGAAATCAATGGCATCACTCGCGATGGCGAGAAGTGCAGCGATTTCACGTCGTGCCTCGAAATCATCAAGGCTGGTGGAGACCCGGACTACGACGGCATCTCTGGTCCCCTTACCTTCGCGGGTAACGGTGAGCCACTCGAGGCTTCGTACGGCTTCCTCACGATGAACGACAGCAACCGCATCGATCCGACCCTCACCACGTTCATCAACGTGAAGGGCCCGGATGCACTCGATGTGCCACAGGTGAAGGTGGAAGGTACTCGCGAGGGCGATGGCGTGCTGAAGCTCGGCACCATCCTCCCGCAGACCGGCAGCCTCGCCTTCCTCGGACCACCGATGTTCGCCGCGTTTGACCTGGCTATCCAGGACATCAACGCAGCAGGTGGCGTCCTTGGTCAGCCCATCGAGGCGATCAAGGGTGACTCGGGTGACACCTCGACCGACACGGCTTCGAAGACCGTCGACCGTCTCCTCGCGGAGAACGTAGACGGCATCATCGGTGCTGCTTCGTCAGGTGTGTCGCTGACCGTGATCGACAAGATCACCAGCGCTGGTGTGGTGCAGTTCTCGCCCGCCAACACCTCGCCTGCATTGAGCGAATATGCCGACAAGGGTCTGTACTTCCGCTCTGCTCCGCCGGACATCTACCAGGGCGACGTCCTTGGTCAGAAGGTGTTGCAGGATGGTGCTCAGACCGTGGCGATCCTCGCCCTCAACGACTCGTACGGCACCGGCCTTGCTGATGCTGCTGAGAAGACCATCACCGCTGGTGGTGGTGAAGTTGTGGTGAAGACGATCTACGACCCGACCGCAGCCTCCTTCGAGACCGAAGTGGATGCAGTCGTGGCCGCCGATCCGGATGCCATCATCGTCATTGGCTTCGACGAGTCTGCGAAGATTCTGAAGTCGATGGTGGAAAAGGGCATCGGCCCGAAGGTCAAGAAGGTCTACGGTTGCGATGGAAACATTGGCAATGCGTTGGGTAAAGCCTTCGAAGAGCTCGGCTGATCTAGTTCTTCTGAACTAAAGAGTGAGGCCCCTGGGGAAACCCGGGGGCCTCTTCTTTTGTGTGCGTGGTTGGTCTTGACCGCTCTCAACCGACTGGTCATCCGCCGGTGGCGCGACTCAGACTGCCGAGGTAGAGCTCGATCACATTGGGGTCTTGCAACAGCTCGCGTCCCGCTCCCGAATAAGCGTTCTTGCCCTGGTCGAGCACGTAACCACGGCCTGCAACCTGCAAGCAGCGACGGGCATTCTGCTCCACCAT
>JBJTFU010000025.1:0-2631 GCA_046093585.1 Ilumatobacteraceae bacterium
CCGCGTTTCGTGCTGCCGCCGTCACATTGGAGCGTAGCGTCTCGTACTCGGTCATTGCAGTCAGGCACCTCGGGCAATACCACGGTGCCGAATGCTTCACGGGCTTCGGGCTGCGTTTCCGGCACTTGGCACAAAGATATCTTTTGCCCTTCACGCTGGTTTTGGGCCGATCGCGTTTGCCGGTGCGTGGGATGTTCTTCGGCATTGCATTCGGCCTCAAAGCCCATCCCTCTGCCACCGCGCCTCGACCATGTCCGCCATCTCGCGGGCCTGCTCCTCCAGTTCTTCGAGGAGTTCGAGGTCGTCGTCATCACTGGCCCGGCGTGCGAGGTAGAGCAGGTAGTTGGCCTCGTTCCGCCACGCCTTGAGCCAGTCCGGGCGGGTCGAGACGGGTCGGTAGATCAGGCTTTCGAGTCGCAGGAATTCATCGCCGGCGAGTGGCATGGTTCCCGAGTGTAGCCGGCTGCTTCGTCACGCCGGAACAACCTAAATCCCCGCCATTTCCCGGGCATATTCAGTGAGCGCAGAAGTCGCCATCAGGCACCCGCGCTCGCGCTCCCGTAGCCGCTGACCTCTCGGGCGGCTGGGTTCTTACTCCTCGTCTGCGCTCCCCTTATGCGCCGACGAATCCACCCACACCCGCACCACCAACGCCCCACGCCTATGCACATCCACATCACGCTCATCCCCATTTCAGAGTCCAGCCAGCCACCTCCCAGCCCCGATCCACCCGAGAACGTCTTCCACTTCAAGACGGGCACCAGACTCAGACAGATCGTGAACTCGGGTGCCATCAAACTCACGACCGCCAAGATCGAGGATCATGAGAAGCCCGGCGCGTGGTTCAGCACCCAGGCCGAGCAGAACGTCGTACCTGTGGCTGCCACTGCGGGCGACAAGATCGATGGATTGCGCCAGGGGGCTACCGGTCGGTGCCCTCTCGGCTGATCGGGCGGGGGTGTATTCGCGGTCGGAGGGCGCGCGAGCGGGCGAGTGAGGCGGGTGGTGGGCGGTAAGTGCCTCTGAACACCGGCTGCCCGCACTTTGGGCACGTCACCCCGGGCTTGCGAGACGAAAACCGGCGATGTTGTCCTCGCTCGACAGGGCGCCCGTGCCCCTGCCGGAGGACGACAAGTAGGACGCGTCGTAGGACCAGAAGCCGCCCCGCAGCCCACGAGACGACCCGTTCCCGATCACGTCGCTCCACTCCCGCACGTTTCCGCTCTGGTCGTACGTGCCATAGTACGACGCACTGTTCGTGAATGCGCCGACGTTCGTGAGGTCGTTCTGGCTCGACGAGAAACTTGACGACTGCGTCACGGTGTCATCACCGGCGAAGTAGTTCGCCTGATTTGCCCCGTCGCCGATCGTGTTGCCGGGGGCCGTGTTGCTCTGCGCGGCGTAAGCGTAGTAGCCACCGGTTCCAGCGTTGAGCAGTGGCGAGTAATACGCAGCCTTGTACCACTCGTTCTCAGTCGGCAAGCGATAGAGCGCGTCGCCTGATGCAGTCGCCGAAACGCCGGTCATGCTGCCCGTGCCGGTTGCGGTTTCGTCGGAGTTCGTATTCGCCATCGTGAACTGCGATCCCGACACGCTTGTCACGATGCCGGTCATATTGAAGCCCATGCCTATAAGGCCCGTCACACACACCTGATCGCCCACCGTGAGCGTCGAGGGAGCCGCCAGCGTGTACGTGTTCACGTTGTTGGTCCTGCTCGCGGCCGTGATCACACCGGTCGAGATCGTGTATGCCCCAGTCTCGGTACTGCTTGAGCCTTGGCCGTTGTGCATCCAGTTGGCGAAACGTGCCGCGTCGAGCCAACTCACGTACGTGATCGGACGATCGCCGGGGCTCTCCGCGCCCGCTGGTGTGATTCCCGCCGGCGTGATGACGGTGTACGTGAATGACCCCGACTCACCTTCCCGCGAGATGCCAGCGATGCGGAGGTCAGTCCCCATGTTTACGTTGTACAGCGAATAGGGATCGCTTTGTGCCACCGCATTCAGGAACGCCGTGTACTGACCGATCGTCACTTCGTACGTGCCGATCTGATACTGATAGTTCACGGCGCCGTAGAGACTCCCCGTGGCTGGGTCATTGCTGTTGCCGATGTCGCCCACCATCACGAAGGCCATCTCGACCGCGAGATCAGTCACTGTGATCGTGAAGGCCTTCTCGGTGAAGAGGCCACCCTGATCGAACGCCTGCACCCGGATCGAGTACGAGTTCTTCGTCTCGAAGTCGAGGCTGGCGGTGGCTCGCAGTTGGTTGCCCGAGATATTGAAGGACCCGTTGTCCGTGTCACCCGTGCCGGCAACGAGCGTGTAGGTGAACGTGGTGCCGGCGTCCGGGTCCACTGTGCCCAGCGTGCCAAGCGCCGCGTTGGCACCGGCGTTCTCGGCGATGCTCGTCGCCGAAAGCGTGATGTCGGTCGGGACCTCGTTGACGTCCGTGACCGTCACAGTCACAGCGTGCTCCGTGACGAGCGTCGCACCCGTCCCGGCGTTGGTCGCCACGACGGTGAACGCATAGGAAGACTTCGCCTCGAAGTTCGCACCGGCCAGGAGCTTGACGACGCCGGTCGTGGCGTCGATCTGGACGAGAGAGGCGTCGCCAACACCGGACTTGAT
>JBJTFU010000026.1:0-8004 GCA_046093585.1 Ilumatobacteraceae bacterium
TGAATCTTGAACGAGGTGAGCGGGATCGTGGGGGCAGCGACCGTGGTTTCAGTGGCGATCGTCTCTTCCGTCACCTGTTCGGTGGCGGTGGTCTCCTCGGTAGCGGCCGGCGACGATGAACCGTCTTGTCTGATGTCACGAAGGATGAAGAAGCCGAGCACCACCGCCACGACTGCGATCACGATCGACAGTGTGGAGTTGGATGCCGAACTGCGCGGCATGGGGGCTCGAGTGGGGCGACGTCGCTCTTGGCTCATGGCTCTACCGTACCCTGCCCGTGCTGCATGAAAATGGCACTGAGCCGGGTGTGGGAATTGAACCCACGACCTACCGCTTACAAGGCGGTTGCTCTGCCCCTGAGCTAACCCGGCGAATGTCCTTGACAATGATACGAGCAACGATCACGTTGTCGAACGCCTAGCACGCACCACTTCATACGTGGCGAGTGCGGCGGCAGCAGAAACGTTGAGCGACGACAGCGCGCCGCGCATCGGAATGCTGAGCAACACGTCACATCGTTCGCGAACGAGACGCGAAAGTCCCGGGCCTTCGGCACCGAGCACCAAGCAGATTGGTTCGGTGGCAAGTGAACCCAACTCCCACACGCTCTTGTCCGCCGCATCGTGTAGTCCGACGATCCACACTCCCGCTTCCTTCAGTTGACGCAGTGCCGTAGGTAGACCGCTCACCAGCGCCATCGGCACGTACTCGGCGGCACCCGCTGCAGACTTCGCCGCCGTCGGTGTGATGTGTACGGCGCGGTGCTTCGGCAGCAACACTCCCGTCACACCTGCACCATCACAAGAGCGCAGGATCGCTCCGAGGTTGCCGGGGTCGGTCACACCGTCGATGGCCACGATGAACGGCTTGTCGCCCATGTCGCGAAGGAGCTCTCCCAAGTCCGCCTCCGGCAACTCGGCACCTTTGGCGATGACACCTTGTGGCGCTTCGCTGCGAGCCATTCGTTCGATGTCCTTGCGCGCGACGCGATGCAACGGCACGCGCTGATCTGCCGCGAGCGCGATGATGTCGTCGACGATCGCCACGTTGTCGATATCGTCGGCAACGTACACCTCGAACACTCTGCGCTTCTGCGCAATCAGCATCTCGCGCACTGCTTGGAGACCCTCCACCTGCGTGCCGTCGAGTTCTCGCTCCTTGCCCTTCGATGAATGCTTCACGTTCGTGCGCCGTGGCTTGTTCCTGCCACCATCACCACGCGAGTCCGCGCGTGGCGCGCCACCTCGGCCGTGCGACGGCTTTCCACGACCACCGGTTCGTTCGTTGCCGCGCTCTCGGCGCGCATTCTTGCGCGGCTTCACGCTTGCTCGATCACTGCGACGGCGAAGCACGCAATACCCTCTTGCCTGCCGATTGCCCCGAGTCCCTCCGCACGTCTGCCCTTCACGGTGATCGGTGCACCGGCAGCCTTCGTGAGGATCTCCTGCATCGCCTGCTTGTGCGGTGCAATCTTCGGATGCTCACAAATCACGCTGCAATCGATGTTGCCGATCATGTAGCCGGCATCGCGCACCATTCGGGCAGCAGCCTCCAGCATCTTGACGGAATCCGCGCCCTTCCACTTCGGATCGGTGTCACTGAAGTGCTCGCCGATGTCGCCCAGCCCCGCGGCACCAAGCAGCGCGTCGGCAGCCGCATGAGCAATCACATCGGCATCGCTGTGACCGACGAGTGGCCGCTCACCAGGAAACTTCACGCCACCGAGCACGAGCACCCTGTCGCTCGCACCCTCCACGTGGCGGTGCACGTCGAAGCCCTGTCCAACTCGAACTGCACCCATCAGATCTCCGTTGCCGCCATTGCTCGCGCCCACTCCAAGTCTTCTGGGGTGGTGAGCTTCCTGTTGATTGCTTCGCCGTTCACCACGACCACCTTGCCACCCGCACGCTCCACGAGCGAGGCATCGTCGGTTCCTTCATGGCCCGTTTCGTGTGCCGCTCGCAACACCGAAGCGCGAAACGCCTGCGGGGTTTGTACGGCGACCAAACTCGCCCGCTCCGGAGTGCCGAGGACGATCCCCTCGGCACTCACCTGTTTGATCGTGTCGGTGACGGAAATGCCGGGTACTGCCCCGTCCGCGCCGTTGACCACGGCCGCGATGACCTCTTTATAGAGGTGTTCTGAGGCAAACGGTCGCGCCGCATCGTGTACACAAACGATCGTGGCCTCAATGGGTACCGCGGCAAGTCCTCGACGCACCGATTCGCTGCGTGAGGCACCCCCTGCGACGCCTCCTTCCGCAGATACGTCTTCGGCAGGCACCACGAGTACCACTCCGTCACTCACTGAGTGAGCAACGTCACGCGACCAGTCGATCACACGCTTGTCACCGAGCATCATGAACTGCTTTCGTCCGCCGAAGCGATTGCCCGACCCAGCAGCAACTATGATCGTCCAAACGACTTCGTTCGGAACGGCTGACACGTTCATTCAGGGTAACGGGAACGAACGAAGACGAAGCGAGTAGCCCTCGATCTAGTCGAGCAACCAAGCCTTCGCGCGGGCAAAGGCGTCCGCTGCATCCACAGGCCGGTGAGACGGGCGAGTCGCATCGTGGGCAAAGCCGTGTTCCGCATCCTCGTACTCCACCACCGTCACCCCCACGTTCTTCAACTCGGCAATGTCAGCGGTCGGTGTGTACGGATCCTTCAACCCCACGATTGCGAGGACGCGATCGGCGTGGTTCTTGGTCAGGATTTCGATCGGATCACCCTGCTTCGGGCCACGCCAACTCTCGGGAACGTGGATCATGCCGTAGAACGAAGCGATCTTCGCGAAGCGATCACTGCGTGAAGACTTGTGGCAATACATGCCACCCATGCAGAATCCCATCAGACCGACTCGCTCCACGCCCAGTGCTGCTGCGCCTTCCTCGAGGTCGCGTAAATGATGATCGTCGTACATCGACGGCATCGCCTGAACTCGTGGTTCGATCTCGAGCGGTAGTTGACGACCCGGAAACGGCTCGACTGCGATCACCTTCACCTGCCACTCGCGGGCAATCCGGGCTACGAACTCGTCGAACAGTGGGCGCAGACCGAAGATGTCAGGCGCGATCACGATTCCCTGGGTGGCTCCAGCCACCGACATGTCGATTTCGGCCTCGGTACCGGAGGGAAGGGTGATGCGCATGGGCTCATCTTGGCATGGTGAGCCGTTGGGTGACCTGGTGGGTGGCGGCCGTTCGTCCCAATGTCGGCATGACACACATCAGTCCACAACACCCATCAGTCCGCCATCCCTCGGGGCAGTCCCCCATGGTCAAACAACTCGTTGCCGAGTGGGCAGCCTTGTCCACCAAGTCGAGCGTGCTCCGACACGTGAACGAGTGGGGCCTTCCCGGAGGTCCCCTTTCTCACCTTGACGAGGTACTCGAGCGGTGCGGCTTCGGCCACGAGGCCACCTTCTCCGAGGGCGACCATTGCCTCGCTCAGGTGATCTCCCGTGCCAGCCACGACGAATTGGCTGCACGCATCGTGCTGCAGCGAATCCTGCCGCCACTCATTGCCATCGCCGGTCGCCGCGGGCGGATCGTCAAGGGCGGGTTCAACGAAGCATTCAGCACCACGCTCGGTCACGCTTGGATCCTCATCCGCACGTATCCACTCGATCGTCGCCCAGCGAAGATCGCCTCCAACCTCGTACGTGATGCCGAGTACCACGCTTTCGTGCGTGAAGCACGACTGAAGCGTGTGACGGAGTGCAGCCTCACGGAACGCGTGATCACCACCCAACCACTGGCGACATTGGCGACTGCACACGATGAACTCAGCGACGTCCTCGACGACTCACCTGGACTGACGCGTCAACAGCGGGAAGTCATTCGACGATGCGCTCAGGGCGAGTCGTTCGATGAGATCGCCAAGGACTATGGCGTCACTGCACGCACGGTACGCGGGTGGCGCCGCGAAGCGGTCAACGCGTTGCGTGGACGAAAGCTGTGTGCTGAGTGAGCTTGGCCTTGCGCAACCGCAAGGAATTCGTCACAACGAACACGCTTGAAAACGCCATCGCCAATCCAGCCCACATCGGGTTGAGGAAACCCAACGCTGCAATCGGAATGGCGGCGGTGTTGTACGCGAACGCCCAAAAGACGTTGGCAGTGATAGTTCGTAGGGTTGCACGCGACAGGAGGATCGCGTCCGAGACCAAGCGCAGGTCACCACTCACGATCGTGAGATCGCTGGCATTCATCGCAACATCGGTGCCCGTACCCATCGCGATTCCTACGTCGGCCTGAGCCAATGCGGCGGCATCGTTCACTCCGTCACCCACCATCGCCACGGCGTAACCACGCTGCTGGAGGTCTGCCACTACACGAACCTTCTCTGCGGGTAATACACCGGCAATCACATGCTGCTCATCGGTTTCGATTCCCACCTGCTCGGCGACGGCAACTGCGGTTGCCTTGTTGTCGCCGGTGAGGAGCACGGGTCTTAGGCCGAGGTTCCGTAACTCAGCGACGGCCGCAGCGCTGTTGGGCTTCGGGCGGTCGGCAACCACACAGATGCCCTTTGCGGATCCACCAAATGCAACGAGTGCCGCGGTGTTTCCCGAGTTGCGAGCCTCTGCGAGGGCGTCGCGGAGGGGTTTCGAAATCATCACCAAGTTCTGTGACAGCAGCGTCTCGCCACCCACCATCACCCGCACGCCCTTGACCACTCCGCGAGTTCCCATGCCAGGCACGTTCTCGAACTGTTGAACGGTCTCGAGTGCCCCCAATTCGGACTTGGCTGCAAGTGCAATCGCCTTGGCCACGGGGTGTTCGCTCGCCCACTCCACGGCTCCGGCGTAGCCGAGCACCTCCGCCCTCGAACTCTCCGGCGAGAAGACCACATCGACGAGCTGCATCACACCAGTGGTCACGGTGCCTGTCTTGTCGAACACCACCGTGTCGACGCGACGTGTGCTCTGCAACACGTCCACTCCCTTGATCACGATGCCCATCTGTGCGGCTCGACCACTCCCCACCATCAACGCGGTAGGTGTGGCCAGACCCAACGCGCAAGGACAAGCGATGATCAACACTGCGACAGCCGCAGTGAACGCGTCCGACAACCGTTCCACGTCGTCACCCAAGAACCACCAGGCAGCAAACGTCAGGACGGCGATCCCGATCACGGTCGGCACGAAGACACTGCTGACGCGATCAGCCAACCGCTGCACGGGAGCCTTGGAGGTCTGCGCATCGCGCACCAACTTCGCCATCTGCGCAAACGTCGACTCGGCTCCCACTCGTCGCGCCCGCACCATCAACCGACCGGTCAAGTTCACGGTCGTTCCAGTTACTCGATCCCCCACCTTCACATCGCGAGGAACGCTTTCTCCCGTCAACATGGACTCGTCGATCGCCGACGATCCATCTTCGACGATTCCGTCTGCGGCGATGATCTCTCCCGGACGAACCACGATCAAGTCATCGCGCTGCACATTCGATGCATCGATACGGACCTCTTCGCCATCGCGAAGCACGGTTGCCTCACGGGCTCCGAGTGCAAGCAAGCTGCGCAGGGCGTCGCCGGCACGTCGCTTCGCTCGTGCCTCGAAATAGCGACCTGCCAACAAGAAGATCGTGACGGCCACAGCCACCTCGAAGTAGACGTGGATACCTCTCTCCATGTCCATGCCGGCATGTGCGGTCGCGTCTCCCCAAATCAGCGCCCACACCGACCATGCAGTAGCCGCAACCACGCCAAGCGAAATCAGTGTGTCCATCGTCGTGGAGCGATGGCGGGCGTTCATCAGTGCTGCTCTGTGGAACGGCCATGCACCCCACGTCACGACGGGCGCGGAAAGCGCGAGTGCCCACCACTGCCAGTCGGTGAATTGCAGCGACATGAACATGGACACGACGGCGACCGGAATTCCGAACACCATGCTCACGATCAAGCGGGAGCGAAGCATCTCGACCTTCTCACGAACCTCGGCGTCGAGCATGTCGGGAGTAGTGTCTTCGAGAAGTCGAGCACCGTAGCCAAGTGAAGAAACTGTTTGAATCATCTTTTCGGTGTCGACCTTCGAAGGATCGAAATTCACCCGTGCCGACTCGGTGGCAAAGTTCACCGTGGCTGAGATGCCTTCCAGATTGTTCAAACCCTTTTCAATCGATAACGCGCACGCGTTACACGACATGCCAGTGATCGAAAGATCCAAACTGTTTTCGGATTTACTAGTAGTTGTCATCGTGGGTCGCCTGGGGCTCGAACCCAGAACCAACGGATTAAAAGTCCGGTGCTCTACCATTGAGCTAGCGACCCGCAGGGCGTACCGGAACTCGGAGCGACACTCCAATAACTCCGAAACTAACGCCGCTTGAGTTTACGCCCTCACCCAACCCTGCGACACCGCTCTACTAGTTTCATGTGAAATGCAGAAGATTGATGGCGTCACAGTTCTCAGTCCGTCGGATCTCTCGAACCATCTGGCATGTCGACATCTTTCGTATCTGAATTTTCGAACGATGAATGGCGGCCCCAAACCACCAAAAGATGATGACGAACTCACGGAGATTCTGAAGAAATACGGCGAAGAGCACGAACACCGTTACCTTCAGGCTCTCCAAGCTCAACTGGCTGAGAATGGCAAATCAGTCGTCGACCTTGACGTGCAACGAGGAGCACATGGCTCTTACTCCACGGAGGAAATCACGGCCCGTGCGAGCGAGGTGGCCGAGGCATTTGCCGCTGGCCCAAATGTGCTGTATCAGCCAACTTTTTTCAACCTTGAAAATGAGATTGGTTGGATAGGTCGAGCTGACTTCCTCATACCTAATGAGCATTCCTCTGACCTAGGTCAATACTCATTCGAGCCGTACGACACAAAGTTGGCTCGAATCGCAAAGGTGAACGCGTTGCTCCAGCTGTGCTCGTATGCAGAACACATAGCTGCAATTCAAGGAACGACTCCAGAAGAGGTTCACATCGTCACAGGTTCTTCGAAAGAAGGAACCGTGTCTGTGCGGTTATCGGAAGTATCTGCTTACTTTCGTCACGTCAAAGAAGCATTCCAGAAATCACTTTCCAATAACTTCGAGGATTCAACCGAACCCGCGCCTGTCGAGCATTGTGGAATTTGCCGTTGGAATCGAGATTGTTTAAAGACATGGCGAGACAATGACGACATCACATTTGTCGCGGGTGTCACCAACAGTTACCGAGAGGTATTGCGCAAGGCAGGTGTGAAATCCCTACCCCAACTGGTAAGTGCAACAACGGCACCTGAAGACCTGCGCCCTGAATCTTTCGATCGCCTGCGACTTCAAGCCCAACTCCAACTTCGCACAAGAGAAGTGCAGGCCATTGATCACTCAGCAAAGCCGCTGTTTGAGTTCATCCGCCCGCCAAAGGAGCGTCGTGGATTCAATCTGTTACCGGAGCCATCTCCAGGAGACATCTTCTACGACATCGAAGGCCACCCCTACCGTGGCAACGAAGGTTTGGAGTACCTCCATGGTCTTGCGTGGGTGGACGAGTCAGGGGACCTTAACTACAAGGCAATCTGGGCCCACGATGAAGATAGTGAACGTGTTGCCCTACAGGAAGTAGTGGACTTCATTTGCGAACGAATCGAAAACCCTCTCGGTGGCAACTTACGCGTGTACCACTTTGGACATTACGAACCGTCGGCACTTCGCAGGCTCGCCACCAGATATGCAACTTACGAATCAAAGCTAGAGAGGCTGTTTCGCGAGTCTCGATTTGTGGATCTGTCTCGCGTGGTCACTCAAGCTCTCCGGATCGGTGTCGAGTCCTACTCAATCAAGAAGCTCGAAAAGCTGTACGAATTCTCTCGTGACGATCTCGTAGAAGACGGTGGGTTGAGCATTATTCACTATGAACACTGGATCAACTCTCGCGGTACGACTGAATTTGGAGAAGACGGTGACTCTCGAATCCTCGAAGAATTGCTGAGATATAACCAAAATGATTGCTACTCCACCATCTTCCTTCGATCGTGGCTTGAAGAGCGCCGCGCTGAACTCTC
>JBJTFU010000027.1:0-2610 GCA_046093585.1 Ilumatobacteraceae bacterium
TGGCCCTGGTCGCCTTCGCCGTCAGACGATCCCCCGCACGCTCCGAGGAACAACACGCCACCAACAAAAACAACTATCAGCCGAGATCTCACGAGAACACCCCCTGTCCCGAGACAGTACCGCTTCGGACAATCAACAGAACGACAAAAGGCCCCGCCGGTTACCCGGCGGGATATGACAAAAGGCCCCGCCGGTTGCCCGGCGGGGCCTTGCTGTCGACTGGGCGATCAGGAGCAGCCGCTCGACGATCCGCAATCACCACACACGTAGCACGCACCGGCGCGCTGCATGTTGGCGGAACCGCACGAGGAGCAAATCGCACCCGTGCCCGCGGGCTTGGCCGACTGGTGGGAGTCGACGGCCATCTGGGCAACGAGATCTTCCACCGAAGGAATCGTCTTCGGGTCGCTCATCATCTGGGCGCCCTGCGTGGTCTCCACTACCGACTCCTCCACGCCTGGCAACGTCGGCTGCATGCGCTCTTCACGGGTGAAGATGCCGAGCTCGGCACGCTCGTCCGGCGACAGGTATTCCACCGCGAGACGGCGGAAGAGGTAGTCGACGATCGAAGAGGCCATCCGAATGTCGGAGTCGTCCGTCATGCCGGCGGGCTCGAAGCGGGTGTTGATGAACGCCTCGACGAATGCGCGCAGCGGCACGCCGTACTGGAGTCCGTACGAGATGCTCTTGGCGAAGGCATCCATGATGCCGGCCAAAGTGCTTCCCTGCTTGGACACCGTGAGGAAGATCTCGCCGGGGCGGCCGTCCTCGTACTCGCCGATGGTGGCGAAACCCTTCGTGTCCGACACGCGGAACTCGAAGGTGCGACCACGACGTGAACGCGGCAGCTTCTGGCGGATCGGCTTGTGCACGATCTTCTCCACCACCTGTTCGACGGCAGCGGCAACGGCGTCCGTCTTCTTGTCGTCGTCCTTCTTCGCCGTCGACAATGGCTGACCGACCTTGCAGTTGTCACGATAGATGGCAACTGCCTTCACACCGAGCTCCCACGCCAACATGTGCAACGCCTCGACGTCGTCGATCGTCGCCTCTTCGGGCATGTTCACCGTCTTGGAGATGGCACCCGAGAGGAACGGCTGGGCGGCGCCCATCATTCGCACGTGGCCCTCGTAGTGGATCGTGTTGTCACCCATCGAGCAGGCGAACACCGGGAGGTGCTCCACCTTCAGGTCGGGCGAGCCGACGATCGACTTGTTGGTGTCGATGTAGGCGACGATGCGATCCACCTGCTCGGCGTTGTAGCCGAGTCGGCGCAGCGCACGCGGCACCGTCTGGTTGACGATGGCCATGTTGCCGCCACCTACCAGCTTCTTGAACTTCACGAGACCGAGGTCGGGCTCGATACCGGTGGTGTCGCAGTCCATCATCAAACCGATGGTTCCCGTCGGGGCGAGCACGGTGGCCTGGCTGTTGCGCACGCCGTACTCCTCGCCGTCGAGCACCGCACGCTCCCACGATTCCGTGGCCGCGGCGACGAGATCGGACTGCACCACTTGCGTGTCCGGAATGACGGCGTTGGCTTCGCGGTGCATGCGCAACACGTTGAGCATGTAGCGCTCGTTGGCGGCGAAACCAGCGAATGGCCCCATGCGACTGGCGATACGTGCGCTCGTGGCGTACGCGTGGCCAGTCATCATCGAGGTCAGCGCTGCGGCCCACGCACGACCGCCTTGCGAGTCGTACGGCATGCCGAGTGCCATCAACAACGCGCCGATGTTGGCGTAGCCGAGGCCGAGCTGACGGAACATCCGACTGTTCTCACCGATCTTTTCCGTCGGGTAGTCGGCGTTGCCCACGAGGATCTCCTGCGCGGTGAACATGACTTCGTTGGTGTGGCGGTAGGCGTCGACATCGAAGGTGTCGTCCTCGTCGAGGAACTTGAGCAGGTTGATCGAAGCGAGGTTGCAGGCCGAGTTGTCGATGTGCATGTATTCGCTGCACGGGTTCGAGCCGTTGATACGGCCGGCTGCATGGGCGGTGTGCCACTTGTTGATCGTGGTGTCGAACTGCAGACCCGGGTCGGCGCACTCCCACGAAGCCGTTGCGATCTGGCGCCACAGGTCGCGAGCGCGAACGGTGCGCACTGCGCTGCCGTCCTTCACTGCGCGCAGCGTCCAGTCGCGGTCTTCCTTGACGGCGTTCATGAACTCGTCGGTGACGCGTACCGAGTTGTTGGCGTTCTGGTACTGCACCGAGAACGAGTCCTTGCCGTCGAGGTCCATGTCGAAGCCGGCGTCGCGCAACGCGCGGGCCTTCTGCTCTTCACGCGACTTGCACCACACGAACTCTTCGATGTCGGGATGCTCGACGTTGAGGATGACCATCTTCGCGGCGCGACGAGTCTTGCCGCCCGACTTGATGGTTCCTGCCGACGCGTCGGCACCACGCATGAAGCTGACCGGACCGGAAGCCGTGCCACCACCCTTCAGGTGCTCTGCGCTGGAACGAATGTTGGAGAGGTTGATGCCCGCACCCGAACCACCCTTGAAGATGATTCCTTCTTCGCGGTACCCGTTGAGAATGCCGTCCATCGTGTCTTCGACGGGAGGATGAAGCAGGCGCTCGCCTGCTGCGGCACACCCTTCACGC
>JBJTFU010000028.1:0-2739 GCA_046093585.1 Ilumatobacteraceae bacterium
AGCGAGTCATCATCTCGCGTGGATGGGCGGCGTCTTCGGAACTCGCGTCTACCCAGTCGGGGTCGACGGATTCGGAGAGTCGGGAAGCATCGCCGCGCTGCGCGAGGCTTTCGACATGAGTCCCAACCAGATCGTGAACACCGCACTCATCGCCGTTTCCACACGGTGACCAACTGAACTATCGTGACGCCGTGACCAGACTCCGACTCACCGTCGCCGACATCGCTGCCGCAAAGGGCAAGCGGCAGTTGACGATGTTGCGCGTGTTGTCGATTGAGGAAGCCGCCGCGGCAGAAGCTTCAGGGATCGATCTCGTCTCGGCCCCGCCCGACCTCGTGACCCATCCCCGTTATCGGGAAGTTGCGCCATCGCTGTTCACCCTTACCGGTCGATCCCACCTCGAGGCGGGCTCTGCCGACGACCACCTGCGATGGGCCGGCGACATGTTGCAACGTGGAGCCGACTGCATCTACTGCTCGGGAAGTATGGACCGCGTCGAACACCTTGCCAAGGAATACATCCCCGTTGTCGGTCATGTCGGCCTCGTGCCCTCACGCGCGGGATGGACCGGGGGATTTCGAGCGGTTGGCAAGACCGCCGACGACGCGCTGCGCATCTACAACGAATGCGTTGCATTAGAGAACGCGGGGGCAATCGCCGCAGAAATTGAAGTCGTCCCTACTGAAGTTGCCGCAGAAGTCAGCAGGCGTCTCACCTCCTTGTCGCTGTGGTCGATGGGGTCGGGTGCGGGTTGCGATGCCCAGTATCTCTTTGCGATGGACATCCTCGGAGACCCAACGAATCAGGAGCTCTCCGGCATCAGACACATCCCGCGACACTCGAAGGTATATCGCGACTTTGCGTCGGAGCACGCGCGGCTCCAGGGCGAACGAATTGCTGCGTTCACCGAATATCGAGCCGACGTTGAATCGGGAGCGTTTCCTCAGCCGAATCACCTCGTCCCGATTGATCCCGAGGAGTTTGCCGCCTTCCGAAAGGCGCTTCCCAAGGATTGATCATCGGATCGCCTACGTCGCTCTCACCGTGCGGCGTAATCGAGCCACGATTCCTCCGTCCAGTGTCAACGCAGCTCACTTGCGACGAATTCTGTAGTCCACTGGACCATCTCAAAGAAAGAAAAGCTCACGGACATCATCTCCGTGAAGGCCATCCCGTCAAGCAACAGAGCGGCATCGTCGATTCCCAGTTCGACAGATTCACCCTCCCCAACTCCGCTGAGTCGCATTTGCAGGTCGACGACGGCTTCGGCATCCCACCGCGACGCCATGTTTCCTTCCATCAACTGGTCGGTCATGATTCCAAGAATCTCGAAGATGGCCGATATCGCCTCGGGAGGGAGGTCGATCGTTCGTGGTTCAATCATTGAGCGCCCCCGGTAGGAATCGAACCTACGACCTGCGGTTTAGGAAACCGTCGCTCTATCCACTGAGCTACGGAGGCTTCGACCCACAGGCTAGTGAGGGTTCGTCAGTTCTCTGACGCGACGCGATCGACGAACACGCTCAGGAGTCCGATTGCAACCACCATGCCCACCACTTGCATCACGACGAACATCGGGACCGACTCTGGTGCGATTCCAGCGAAGGAGTCGCTGAAACTGCGGGCGACGGTTACTGCAGGATTGGCAAGTGAGGTGGACGACGTGAACCAGTATGCGCCACCAATCCACACACCAACCGCCATCGGTACTGCGTCAGGCCTCGGTCCGCGAGCAATCAGAAAGATCACCAGGAGAAGGCCAACGGTGGCGACAACTTCGCCCAGCCACGTTCCTCCCCCTTCGCGAATCTTGGTGGAAGGACCAAGGATGTCGAGGTCAAACATCGCATTTGCGATGGCCGCACCGACAATTCCGCCAACCGTCTGGACGAGCGCATACGGCACGACGTCGGTCCAGGGTCGTCGGTCGAACCAACACGATGCAATCGTCACGACGGGGTTGAAGTGGGCGCCGGAAATCGGTCCGAACATCAAGATAAGCGCAATGAGCGCACCGACGGTCGCCCCTGCATTCGCAAGCCGTTGAACCGCGACATCATCGGTGAGGTTCGTCGCCATGATTCCCGAGCCGACGACGGCAATGATGAGCAGTGCGGTGCCGAGGAATTCTGCCGCAAGTCGTCGCGGAAGACTCACTTGGTTTCCACCCCGAGATCGTTGAGGAGTTCGACGACGCGTCGACGAATCTCATCGCGTATCGGTCGTACCGCGTCGACGCCGAGGCCAGCGGGGTCGTCGAGCACCCAGTCTTCATAACGCTTGCCGGGAAAGACCGGGCACGAATCTCCGCAGCCCATTGTGATGACGACGTCTACTTCTTGCACGTTCGACGCGGTGAATGCGCGAGGAACTGCCGATGCGATGTCGATGCCGACTTCGGCCATTGCGAGAACTGCGGCGTTGTTCACACTTGTAGCTGGCTGCGACCCACCCGACAGAACGTTGACACGGCCACCAGCCAAGTATTCAACCCAACCCGCTGCAATCTGTGAGCGCCCCGCGTTGTGTACGCAGACAAACAGGATGGTCGGGCGAGACGGGTTCGTGTTGTGGTTCATGAAGAAGCTCAGCAGCGAGCGTAGTGAAGCGGTTGATGAGACGCGATCGGAATAGTGTCGTTGGAATTGAACTTTGGTGAATTCTCGGTAACACTCATCCGGTGTCCACAGAACGAACCCGACTCGTCGGCATATACGACGCAGATGCGACCATCTGGGG
>JBJTFU010000029.1:0-3076 GCA_046093585.1 Ilumatobacteraceae bacterium
GTTGCTCGTCGACGAACTGGAACTTGAACCGCAAGACGTGACCTTCCACGATGAGATGATCGGCCTCGGAGCGCTTGGCGAGTTGGCGTCACTTGACGTGCCGAAGTTGCGATATCGCCCATGGCCCCCGGTGACCGCAGGGCGCCTGTCGGTGGCGGAAGAGGAGAGCAAGTCGATCTTCGACGTCATCCGTGAGCGTCAGCTGCTCGTACACCACCCCCACGAGTCCTTCGCATCTTCGGTCGAGTCGTTCGTCAAGCAAGCCGCACTCGACCCGCACGTTCAGTCGATCAAGATGACGCTGTATCGCACCTCAGGTGACTCGACGATCGCGCGCCACCTCATCAAGGCGGCCGAGCTCGGCAAGCAAGTTGCCGTCGTGCTCGAGTTGAAGGCTCGATTCGACGAGGCCCGTAACGTGTCGTGGGCGAAGGAACTTGAGTATGCCGGCGTGCACGTGACCTACGGGCTCGTCGGATTGAAGACGCACGCCAAGTGCATCCTTGTCGTGCGGAGTGAGTCGGGTGCTCTTCGTCGTTACGTGCACATCGGTACCGGCAACTACAACTCGACGACCGCTCGGATCTACGAAGACATTGGATATTTCACCAGTGAGGCCGAGGTAGGTCGAGATGCGACCGAGTTGTTCAACTTCCTCACTGGATATGCGCACGCGCCCGAGTATCAGAGTTTGCTCGTCGCTCCTCACCGCTTGAAGCCGAGGATGATTCAGTTGATCGACAAGGAGGCGACGTTCGCGGATCAGGGAAAGATCACGATGAAGATGAACTCGATCTCCGACCCCGACGTGATCGAAGCCCTGTATCGGGCGTCGCAGGCTGGGGTAAAGGTCGAGCTCATCGTGCGCGGCATCTGTTGCATTCGCGCTGGGGTGGAGGGCCTATCTGAGAACGTCACAGTCCGCTCGATTCTGGGTCGACAGTTGGAACATTCACGGATTTATCGTTTTGAGCACGGACTAGACGACAATGAGCCACTGCATCTCATCGGTTCGGCTGACATGATGGAGCGGAATTTGAAGGGTCGAGTCGAGACATTGGTCCCCTTGACTCATCCAAAGCACCGGATGTGGCTGGACACGGTGCTCGGCTTCTTGCTGGCCGAAGACGTTGCGCACTTTTCTCTCGGGCCCGACAACGAATGGACGAGGGCCGGAACCGACGGCTTCGAGCGCGACGCCCAGAGCGATCTCCATGCCTGGGTGACTCGTACCCAGGTTCGCTAAAAGCAGGCGTTGTTCACGCCGTCGTCACTTGGCGGCAAGCCCCGCGTTACTTCCGCACGATACGGTGAAGGGGATGGAAGAGCTGCGCAAGACTTTTCACCAGGAATTGGAAGACCTTCGTGGGCGTGTCGTGGACCTCGGCAAGACCGTCATCGACACCATTCCGCGGGCGACCAATGTGTTGCTTGCTGGAGACCTCGAGGGCGCCGACTATCTCGTACAGGCAGACGATGAAATCGATGCTCGGTCACTTGAGATCGAGGAGTTCTGCTTCCAGGAGCTCGCGCTCCAGTCACCAGTGGCCGGTGATCTCCGACAGCTCGTGTCGATCATCAAGATTTCTGCAGAACTCGAGCGATCCGCTGACCTCGCTGTCAACATCTGCAAGGCGGCCCGACGGATCTATGGACACGACATCGACCCGGTGTTGCGTGACCTGATCAGCAAGATGAGCGAACAAGCTCGACAGTTGTACAGCGCCTCGATCGACGCGTTCGCCACGAACGACGCACCGAAGGCCGCAGCACTCGACGACATGGACAGCTACCTTGACGCGCTGCACCGCCAGTTCATCCAGGAAATCTTCGAGTGCCACTCACGGGAGACGATCGACCTTCAGGTCGCAGTGCAGTTGGCCGTCGTATCGCGCTTCTACGAGCGCATCGGAGACCACGCAGTGAACATCGCTGAGCGCACACGATTCATCCTCACCGGATGGGTCCCCGAATTGAAGGGTGCGACTCGATTCAAGAATCGACAGAACGACGGCGAGACGCCCAAAGTCATCTTGTGACAACGGCCAAGGACGCGCCGACAGTCTTCATTGTCGAGGACGAGGATGCCTTCATCGAGGCTCTCGACATCGGTCTGCAGCGCGAGGGCTTCAGGGTTGAAATTGCGCGGGACGGCGCTGAGGCACTCCTCAATTTCGAAAGCGTGAAGCCGGACATCATCTTGCTCGACGTGATGTTGCCGAAGGTCTCGGGAACCGACGTCTGCAGGGAGATCCGCAAGAAGAGCCAGGTGCCGATCATCATGGTGTCGGCCAAGGGATCCGAGATCGACACCGTCGTCGGTCTTGAAGTCGGTGCTGACGACTACATCGTGAAGCCGTATCGACTGCGAGAGTTGGTCGCCCGTATACGCGCGGCACTGCGTCGAAGTTCATTGACCGATAGCGAGATAGACGAGGTGGGCATCGGAACGGTGCGTGTCGGTGAGGTTCAGATCGACCCTGAACAGCACATGGTGACGGTTCGTGGAACGGTCACGAAACTCCCGTTGAAAGAGTTCGAGTTGCTGTACGTGCTGATGGCGAATGCCGGACGAGTGATGACCCGCGAAAACCTGATCGATCGTGTATGGGGCTCGGACTACTACGGGGACACCAAGACGCTGTAGACCTTCGCAAGGACGAGAACCACGAACATCAGCGCAAAGAGGGTCAGCGAGTCGATCCACTTCATAATCGCGACCATGAGCCCGGCCCTGGCAAACGACAGCACGACGATCGTGACCCTTCGCCCACCAGGGGTTCTGTCGAGGAATGGTCCGATGAATTGTGCGAGGACGACGAACGGCGCGAAACTGAACGCCAGAAAAGCGAGAACTTTGCCCCTGGCTGCATCGGGGCTCACGGACAGGAACATCGAATCTGCCAGCGAGACCGCCAAGGCGGCCTCCCCCGCCACGGTCCATATGTGGACGCGCTTCAAGCGCGTCAGTGGTGTCGCTGGTCGAAGTCCGGTGCTGCGCTGAACTATGCGTTCAGTTTCTCATACTTGTAGCCGAGGCCACGGATGGTCACCACGTTGACTGGATTCGCGGGAT
>JBJTFU010000030.1:0-3692 GCA_046093585.1 Ilumatobacteraceae bacterium
GGAACCCTGCAGCAGATCTACGCGCTCGCCGCTGCCGGTTGCGACATCGTCCGCTGCACGTGCAATGAAAAAGAGGCGGCCGAGGGTCTGGCGCAAATCGTGCCGCGTTCGCCGATCCCGATCATCGCCGACATCCACCACCAGTACAAGATGGCGCTCGCCGCGCTCGAGGCGGGTGTGCATGGCCTGCGCCTGAACCCGGGCAACATCCGTCGACCGGAGCACATCAAGACCGTCGCCTCAGAGGCTCGCGATCGTGGTGTGCCGATTCGTATCGGGGTCAACGGGGGTTCGCTCGACCCGTCGCTCTACGAGAAGCACGGTGGGCTCACCGCCGATGCGATGGTCGAGTCGGCGCTGCAGGAGATGGCCTACTTCGACGAAGTTGGTTTCGATCAGATCAAGATCTCGGTCAAGGCATCCAACGTTCCGTTGATGGTGGAGGCTTACCGCAAACTGAGTGAAGTCACCGACCATCCGCTCCATCTCGGTGTCACCGAAGCGGGCCCTCTGCCCGGTGGTCTGATCAAGGCCACCGCCGGGATCGCCGCGTTGTTGCTCGAGGGCATCGGTGACACGATTCGCTACAGCCTGACCGCCGATCCGGTGGAGGAGGCGAAGGCAGGTCGGCAGTTGCTCGAGTCACTCGGACTTCGCGAGCGCAAGAACGTCGACTTGATCGCATGCCCGAGTTGTGGTCGGGCAGAGATCGACGTGATCGACGTGGCCAACCGCGCGCAGGAGGCGTTCGCCGAGAAGGAGATTCCTCTGCAGATCGCGGTGATGGGTTGTGTCGTGAATGGTCCCGGCGAGGCTCGCGAGGCCGACCTGGGAATCGCCGCAGGAAACAAGCGCGGTCACTTGTTCGTCAAGGGACGCAACGTCGCAGTGGTGCCGGAGTCGGAGATGGTGGAGGCGCTCGTCGAGTGGGCCACGTTCATCAACGAGCACGGCGTCGAGGCCGCGATTGCGAGGGTGGACACGGCGCTTGCGGAGCGCGAAGCCAACAAGGATCGCAATGCGCTGCTCGCCGAGAAGGGCGAAGACGCCAACAACTCCAATGACAAGATCATCGAGATACGTAAGAAAGTCGGCAGCTGAATACTGCCGACTCGTGTGAATGGTTGGGAGTTAAGGCGCGACGGTTGTCGTCGTTGACGTAGTCGCGACGGTCGTGGTGACGGGCGGCTGCATCTTCGTCCACGTCGAACTGGCGGCTTCCACGAAGAACGGGATTCGCGCGCGATAGCCCACCGGTTCGAGGTGCAGTTTGTCGAACGCTTGCCACTGCGGGTTGGCCACGAGTGCACTCGACCAGTCGATGATCGAGAGGTTGGGGTACTCGCCGGCGAGTCGGTTGAGTACCGCGTTGAAGGTGGCGGATCGCCGCGGGTAGTAGTTGCGGTCGGAGCGGTACACCGTCACCCACGACACGGGGCGACCTGCAGCCAACTTCATCACGTCACGGATCGATTTCTCGAAGAACGCCGGACGGAACGAGTGCTGGAGGTCGTTGCTGCCGAGCGCCACCACGAACGCATCCACTCGGCGATCGGCCAGGTAGCGCGCGATCGTCTTGGCGCCGTTGCGCTTGGTTGCGGCGATGCCGGAGACGTTGCGCGAGTAGGCGGCGTCCACGATCACGTCGGTGAAGGTGCCTTGGGCGAGCAGCGTTTCGCGCAGGTTGCCGAACCCGCGGTAGTTGCTGCCGCAGGTGTCACTGCGCGACAGCATGCCGCAGGTGATCGAGTCGCCCACCACCAGCAAGGTCGTGGTGTCGGCGCGGGCCGGTTGGGCGACCAGTGCGCCGACGAGCGTCAGCGCCATGGCCACGCGTGCGATCAGCGATTTCCCCATGTTCTGAACACTGTTGCAGTTCCCTCGAGTCCGATCTCGTCGCCCTGGCGCAACACGATCGCATGTCCACGTTTGACGGTGCCGGCGTCGCCGTTCGTGCACACGATGATCTCCGCCTCGTGGGTGGCGGTGAGGAGATGGCTGCCTGCGACGTCGATCCGTTGTGTCCCGAACCGCGGGGTGTTGGCGGGATAGCCGAACACGTTCGCTCCTGCGGGGACGGGCTGCATGATCGGTGGGTCGATCTCGTTGAACCGGGCCACGGCGAGGAATTCGTCGATGTCGATGTGCTTGCGGGTGAACGCGGCGCGCACGACATTGTCGCTGTTCGCCATCACTTCTAGTCCGGTACCCGAGAGGTAGGCATGCACGTTCCCCGCGCCGAGGAAGATCGCTTCACCCGGTACCAGTCGCAGGTGGTGCATCAGGAGCGCGACGAGTACACCGCCGTTTCCCGGGTATTGGGCGGCGATTCGCGCGGCCCAGGCCGGCATGTTCTCGGGAAGTTGACGCGGGCCGGTCGTCAACGCCCACCGCACGGTCTCGGCAAGACCATCCGCACGGAGATGGTCTGCGAGTTCCGTCCATCCGTAGCGCGCACAGAGTTGATAGGTGAGTTCGAGGTTGCGAAACCCGCAGATTGCGTCGAACGGCGTCAGTGCGATCAATAGTTCCGGTTTCGGCAGGGCATCGCGGTAGATCCGGTTCGGCGCATCGAGGGGAATGCCGATTTCGTTCTCTTCCTGGTAGCCGGAGCGTGCCTGTTCGTCGTTCGGGTGCGTCTGCAGCGACAACGGTTTGGCAGCAGCGATGATCTTGACGAGAAACGAGAGATCCCCGACGGTCTCGGCGAGGGGGGTGGATCCGTTGCCGTTCATCACGAGCGAAGGTCCACTGCGGTGGGTTCCCCACCACAGTTCGGCCCATGGCTTGGCGTCTGGTTCGGTGCCGAGGAACTCCGGAATCGCGCGCTGGTCACCCCACTCGTAGTGCTGCACCACGCCGCGTAGCTGCAGCATCGTCACGCCTTGGCGATTTCGGCGAGCGCCACCGACACGGCCTGATCGATCGGCGTCTCGGTCGTCGTCCCCGTGATGCGGTTGCGTACTTCGACCACGCCGTTGGCCACGCCACGACCGGCCACCACCACGACCGGCATGCCGAGCAGCTCGGCGTCCTTGAACTTCACGCCAGGGGAGACACCCACACGGTCGTCCAGCACCACGCGCATGCCGCTCGCTTCGAGACCGTCGGCGATCTGGTTGGCCGTCGACGTGATCGAGCCGTCGTCCTTGCCCGCCATCACCACGTGAGCATCGAATGGTGCAATCTCCCGGGGCCAACGCAGACCGAGGTCGTCGTGCGTCGCCTCGGCGATCGCCGCCACGGCGCGAGAAACGCCGATGCCGTAGCTGCCCATGGTCACCACTTGCTGCTTGCCGTTCTGGTCGAGCACTCGTAGGTCGAGCGTCTCGGCGTACTTGCGTCCCAACTGGAACACGTGACCGATCTCGATGCCACGGCGGATCTCGAGTGCAGAACCACATTTCGGGCAGGTGTCGTCGTCGCGCACTTCGGCCACGTCGATCACTCCGTCGGCCACGAAGTCTCGGCCGTTCACGAGGTGCATCACGTGCTTGCCGGGCTGGTCCGCACCCGTGATCCACTCGCTGCCAACGGCAATGCGCGGATCGAGTAGGTACCTGATTCCCGAGGAGTTCTTCGTGCCGAGTGCTTCCGGCCCGATGTAACCCTTGGTGAGGGCGGGGTGCTTGGCGAAGTCCGCCTCTTCGAACGGCTGCACTTCGGCTGGGGCCACCTGCGCCTCGAGTCGC
>JBJTFU010000031.1:0-5422 GCA_046093585.1 Ilumatobacteraceae bacterium
GTTTGTGGCCCCGCCACCCCGAGAGGTGACGTTCTCCAGCACTACGGAGACTATGTAGAACACTAGCCCGAGCAGACAGGCCCCCAGAACGTAGGCCCAGGCTGCGGCGTTCTTCGAATTTGCGATGTTGCTCGTGATTCGGCTCCCCAGACCGTTCTGCGAGCCCCCGAAATACTCGGAGACGAAGGCGGTGATGACGGAGGCCGGCGCGGCGATCTTGAGCGCGGTGAACAGGTAGGGCACGGCGTTTGGAACCCGCACCTTACGGAGGATGGCGAACTCGCTCGCCGCATAGGAGCGCATCAGCTCGACGTGTGTGCTGCGCACCTGGGTCAATCCCTTGGCGACGTTGACGAGCACGATGAAGTAGACGACGAGCGTGACCATGAATCGCCGCGGGATTTCGCTCGTGATCGAGTACATGTTGTTCAGCACTGCCACGAGCACGAAGATCGGAATGGCATTCAATGCGATGGCAAGTGGCGTGATCAATTCACCGAGGAACTTGTACCGGCTGAGCACGAAGCTCATCGCCACACCGAGCACGGTCCCCACAACCAAGCCGACGAGGGCGTTCATTCCTGACACCGATGCCGCCTCCCAGATTCGTGAGATGTTCGTCCAGAACTGCTCGAGGATCTTCGACGGTGGTGCGAGGAAGTACGGCTTCAGGTTGAATCCGCGCACGGCACCCTCCCACAGTCCGAGGAAGCCAAGCCCGAAGATGATCGGTGGCACGATGCGCGCGAGGCGTGCGTTCACGTCAGCGATCCTCGACTCCGCGCACCGCATTCGATGCAACGTGGTCGGCGTGCGACCCGCGTAGCGCTTCACGCACGGCGGTGATTCCCTGGAAGAACTCGTCGGCGTTTCGGGTGTCCTCCGTGCGGCCCTTGCCGAGCTTCACGTCGATGAGGTCCGTGATGCGACCCGGACGTGGCGACATGACGACGACGCGATGCGACAGGTACACGGCCTCGGGAATCGAGTGCGTGACGAAGACGACCGTCGTGCCCGTCTCGGCGCAGATGCGAAGCAACTCACCCTGCATGTATTCGCGGGTCATCTCGTCCAGTGCACCGAACGGTTCGTCCATCAACAACAGCGGTGGATGCGCCGCGAGCGCACGAGCGATCGCGATGCGCTGCTGCATGCCGCCGGACAGTTGCCATGGGTAGAGATCGCCGAACTCGGGAAGCTTGACAAGCTCCAACATCTCCTTGGCGCGAGCGGCGCGGCGATCCTTGTCCCACCCCTTCAACTCGAGTGGCAATTCGATGTTCTTCGACACCGTTCGCCAGTCGAACAGACCCGCCTGCTGGAAGGCCATGCCGTAGTCCTGGTCGAGACGTGCCTGCTGCGAGGGTTTGCCGTTGACGGTGACCGAACCAGTCGTCGGCTCCAGCAGGTTGGCGATCAGGCGCAACAGCGTCGACTTGCCACACCCCGATGGCCCGATCAACGAGACGAACTCGCCTTGCTCGACCGTCAAGTTCACGTCTACTAGTGCATCGACCTGCTTCGGCGTGCCCTGGTTGAAGATCTTGCTCGCGCCGTTCACCGATACTGCACTCATGTCGTCGTCTCCTTCGGTCGATTCCTCATCAACAACACGTCAGACAGCGCAACGAAGCCCGCCATCGTCAAGCCGAGCGCGGCGGCGCCGAACACTGCCGTGAACACCTTCGCTGGATCACCCGTCGCCTCGCGCGCATACTCGATGATCAAGCGGCCGATGCCACCCTTCAAACCCGTCGAGATCTCGGCGACGACGACGCCGACGACGGATCCCGACGCACCGAGCTTGAACGCCGGAACCATGTACGGGACGGCGGCAGGAAAACGCAGCTTCGTGAGTGTCTGGCGCCACGTCGAGGCATAGCTCTCCATCAACTCGAGGGCTGCTGCTGGGGCACTCGCCAGTCCACGCAGGGTTCCGACGGCAATCGGGAAGAACGCGAGGAACGCCCCGAGCACGGACGCCGACAGCCAACGCGGCCAGACGAACGAGCCGATTTCCAACTTTCCACCCCACGACACGACGAGTGGAGCGAGGGCAATCAGCGGAACGGTCTGGGAGACGACGAGGTAGGGCAACAAGCCTCGCTCAACGAGCTTGTAGCGGGTCATCAGGACGGCAAGGCCGACGCCGATCGATGCGCCGAGGGCGAACCCGACGAGCGAGAGTCGGAAGGAGAACCACGCACCGCTCAGCACGACCACCCAGATCTTGCGATCGCTCCCCCGCACTTCAGGTCGCCCATATCGAGCGAGCATGTCCCAGATGTGTGGCATCGCGGTGTCGTTTGCTCGCGGGAAGATGCTCACGCCGAGCACCTTGCCGCCGTCTGCCGGACCAAGCGTCTTGTAGAGCTCCCAGATCACGCCCACCAGCACGACCGCCAGCACGAACATCGACGTTCGGTAGGCGGCGCGACGGGCGAACGGGCTCATTGCTTTGCTTTGCCCAGCTCCTGGATCGCGGGAAGGATCGTCTCGCCGTAGGCCTCGAGGGTCGAGTCCTTGCCGTCGTGCTGGAGGTAGACGGCGAACTGGTCGACGCCGAGCTCCTTCAGTTCGGTGAGTCGACGGATGTGCTCGTTCGCATCCCCGAGAATGCAGACTCGATCCACGATCTCGTCCGGCACGAACGTCGTGTGGCTGTTGCCTGCACGACCGTGCTCGTTGTAGTCGTAACCCTGGCGCCCCTTGATGTAGTCGGTGAGCGCCTTCGGAACGCTGGAATTCTCGCCGTAGCGCTCGACGATGTCGGCCACGTGGTTGCCGACCATGCCGCCGAACCAACGGGTCTGGTCGCGCATGTGGGTCATGTCGTTGCCGACGTATGCGGGAGCGGCGACACAGATCTTCACCGACTTCGGGTCGCGACCGGCGGCCTTGGCCGCGTCACGCACCGCCGAGATCGTCCACTCCGCGATGCTCAAGTCGGCAAGTTGCAGGATGAAGCCATCGCCGACCTCGCCGGTGAGCGCAAGTGCCTTCGGACCGTAGGCCGCAACCCACACCTCGAGCGAGCTCTTCGACGCCCACGGGAAACGAATCGACGAGCCGTTGTAGTCGACTGCGCGACCGTTTCCGAGCTCGCGGATCACGTGGATGCTCTCACGCAGCGTGGCGAGCGTCGTCGGCTTTCCGTTCGTCACGCGAACGGCGGAGTCTCCTCGCCCGATGCCACACACCGTGCGGTTGCCGAACATCTCGTTCAACGTCGCATAGGTACTCGCCGTCACCGTCCAGTCACGGGTGGCGGGGTTCGTCACCATCGGCCCGACGATCACGTTGCGCGTCTCGGCGAGGATCTGGCTGTAGATGACGTACGGCTCTTGCCACAAGATGTGGCTGTCGAAGGTCCACACGTGTGAAAAGCCGTACATGTCGGCCTTCTTGGCGAGGTCGACGACGCGCGCCGATGGTGGTGTGGTCTGGAGTACGACGCCGATGTCCATGGTGTCCCTTGTGTTCGACTAGCGGTTCTGCGGGAAACCGAGGTTGACCGACGACGTGCGCGGGTCTGGCCAGCGCGACGTGACGACCTTGCCACGAGTGAAGAAGTTGACACCTTCTGGTCCGTACATGTGCTGGTCTCCGAAGAGCGAGGCCTTCCAACCGCCGAACGAGTAGTACGACACGGGCACTGGGATCGGCACGTTGATGCCGACCATGCCGACCTGCACGTCGAACTGGAACTGGCGAGCCACGCCACCGTCACGGGTGAAGATGGCGGTGCCGTTGCCGAACTGGTTCGCATTGATCGTGGCGAGGCCTTCGTCGTAACTTGACACGCGCATCACGGTGAGCACTGGTCCGAAGATCTCCTCGTCATAGCACTTCATTCCCGGCTTCACGCCATCGATGAGGCTCGGGTTGAGGAAGAATCCCTGGTCCTTGGCCTTGTCCGTGCCGTCAATGACGACCTTGGCTCCTTCGGCCGCCGCATTGGTGACGTAACTTGCGACCTTGTCGCGGTGCTCGCGGCTGATCAGCGGTCCCATCTCGCTCGACGGGTCCGTGCCCGGACCGACCTTGATGTTCGGAACGCGCGTCTTGATCTTGTCGATCAACGCATCGGCAACGGTGTCAACTGCGAGCACGACCGAGATCGCCATGCAACGCTCACCCGCCGAACCGTAGGCGGCGCTCACAGCGGCATCTGCGGCCATGTCGAGATCTGCATCGGGAAGCACCAACATGTGGTTCTTTGCGCCACCGAGGGCCTGCACACGCTTGCCGTTCTTCGTGCCGGTCTCGTAGACGTACTTGGCGATCGGCGTCGAACCGACGAACGACACAGCCTGGATGTCGGGGTGGTTGAGGATGCGGTCCACGGCCACCTTGTCGCCGTGCACGACGTTGAACACGCCGTCGGGCAGGCCCGCCTGGCGGAGCAGGTCGGCGATGAACATCGACGCCGACGGGTCCTTCTCACTCGGCTTCAAGATGAACGTATTGCCACACATGATCGCGTTCGCGAACATCCACATCGGCACCATCGCCGGGAAGTTGAACGGAGTGATGCCTGCGACCACGCCGAGTGGCTGGCGGATGCTGTACACGTCGACACCACCGGACGCCTGCTCCGAGTAGCCGCCCTTCAGCAGCGCCGGGATTCCACAGGCGAACTCGAGGTTCTCGAGACCGCGGGCCAACTCGCCTGCCGCATCCGAGGGAACCTTGCCGTGCTCGAGCGAGACGATGTTGGCAAGTTCCTTGCGATTCGCATCCACCAACTCACGCATGCGGAACATGACCTCCGCGCGCTTGGACAGGTTCGACGAACGCCAGGTCGAAAATGCGGTCTTTGCCGCGGCGACGACAGCGTCGACTTCTGCGACGGAGGCGAGGTCGACCTCGGCTTGCTGCTCACCCGTCGCAGGATTGAACACCTTGCCGGTGTTGCCGGAGGTTCCCTTGACGACCTTGTTGTTGACCCAGTGGCTGATGCGTTCCATGTCGTGTCCCTTGTTCGTTGTGTGTAGTTCGTCGTTCGGATTTAGTTCAGGTATTGGCAGAGCCCACGCTTGATGAACTTGCCGTGGCCCTTCTTGCCGGTGAACGTGTCGTTTTCGATCACGATTGCACCACGCGACAACACGGTGTCGACCTTGCCGTCGACCACGAAACCTTCCCACGAGGAGTGGTCCATGTTCATGTGGTGCTTGTCGTTCACGCCAATCTTGGTCTTCGTGTTCGGGTCCCAGATCAAGATGTCGGCGTCCGAACCCGGGGCGATGATGCCTTTCTTCGGATACATGCCGAACATACGCGCTGGTGACGTGCTGCACGTTTCCACCCAACGCTCGAGGGAGATCTCGCCCTGCACGACACCCTGGTAGATGAGCTCCATGCGGTGCTCGACGCCACCCATGCCATTCGGAATCTTGGAGAAGTTCCCGATGCCGAG
>JBJTFU010000032.1:0-7454 GCA_046093585.1 Ilumatobacteraceae bacterium
TCATGGAACGCGAGACCGGGAAGATCGTCAAGGTCGTCGCCGCCCATGATGTCGGACGCGCCATGAACCCCCAGTTGTGCGAGGGGCAGATCGAAGGAAGCGTGCACATGGGACTCGGCTACGCGTTGACGGAGGACTTTCCGAGCGATCCCGAAACCGGTTTCCCGTTGAACGACACGTTGCGCAGTCTCGGCATCCTGCGCGCCAAGGACGTTCCACCGATCGAAGTCCGGATCATCGAGTCACCGCAACCCAATTCGCCCTACGGCATCAAGGGTGTCGGTGAGATCGGTCTCGTGCCCACGGCAGGTGCCGTTGCCGCTGCACTGCGGGAATCGACGGGCACCTGGCATGACACACTGCCCATGCAACGAGCGAAGAGCGACGAGGACTGACGTTTCGATGGCACTCGATTCCACACAGACGACGGGGCTCGTCTGTGCGCACCACCACCTCTACTCCACCCTTGCGCGGGGGATGCCCGCTCCTCCTCGGCACAGCGAACACTTCACCGAGATCCTGGAGGACGTCTGGTGGAGACTCGATGCGGTTCTCGATGAACGGATGCTCTACTGGTCGGCCGCGCTCGGCGCAGTCGAGGCCCTCATGGTCGGCACCACGGCAATAGTCGACCACCATGAATCGCCCACCTTCATCGACGGTTCGCTGAGCGTGCTCGCCAAAGCGTGCCGCGACGTGGGGGTGCGCCTCAACACCAGTTACGGAGTCACCGACCGGTGGGACGACGACGGCCAGTTGCACACCGTCGTCGATCCCGATTCCGCCATGACCGCGGCCGCACGCCGAGGACTCGACGAATGCGACCGCTATCTGAGCAGTGGCGGAGAAGGAATGGTTGGTCTCCATGCCGCTTTCACCTGCTCAGACGAGACAATCGCTGCCGCCGCCCAACTCGCGCTGAAGCACGGGGTCGGCGTCCACGTCCACGTGGCCGAAGGTCCGATCGACAAGGATGCCGGTGAGCGATTGGCGCCGTTTGCCACCGACGACTGGCTACTCGTGCACGGCGTCCATCTGGATACACCGTTACGCGGCAGACTGGTGCACAACCCTCGGTCCAACATGAACAACTCAGTCGGCTACGCGCGCCCCTCCTTGCGCGACAACACCGTTCTGCTCGGCACCGACGGAATCGGAAGCGACATGCTGGATGAGGCCAGGGTCGCCTACGCCCGCCTTCGCGAATTCGACGTCCAGGCCACGCCCGAGATCGTGTGGAGCTGGCTGAACAACAACCAAGCACTGATGCCCGCGACCTCTCGGGACGTCGTCAGCTGGAACTACGACCACATGGATTCTCCTTGGCATCTCGCATTCACGACTGGCGTGCGCCCGCTCCGGATCCAAGTGAACGACGAAGTCGTCCTCGACGACGGGTTGCCCACCAAGATCGACATTCACGAAGTACGCGCCAAGGCGGCGGAACAATCCGTGCGTCTCCACGAAAGGCTCAGAACATGACCATCAGCCCACTTGCGTTCAACGACAAGGGCCACCTACGGGCCGCGATCTACCTACAGGACGCGCATCCTCTGCGCGAGGGCATGGCATTCGCCCAGTACGCCGAGGCGAAGGGGTTCGAGGCCGTCTGGCAAGCCGAAAGCCGACTGGTGCGCGAGGCGACCGTGCCGATGGCGGCGTTCGCCTCCGTGACGGAGCACCTCAAAGTGGGCTCGGGTGTAGTCGATTGTTGGAGCCGCAATCCCGCACGCCTCGCCGCCACCTTCTCCACACTCGATGATCTTGCACCTGGCAGAGTGATCCTCGGCATCGGTGCGTGGTGGGATCCGCTGGCACAGAAGGTGGGGATCAGCCGCAACAAACCGCTCAAGGCCATGCGCGAGATCGTGACGGCCGTCCGTGCACTCTTGAACAACGAGAACGTCACCTACCAAGGTGAATTCGTCCATCTCGACGGAGTGGAACTCGACTACGTCTATCAGGAACGCCGAGCCAAGGACGTGCCGATCTACATCGGCGCCACCGGGATGCAGATGATGGAGTTGACGGGCGAGATCGCCGATGGCGTCGTGCTCAACTATCTCGTTTCGCCGGATTACAACGCGCAAGCACTCGCCGCACTGGAGAAGGGTGCCACCAAGGCTTGCCGATCGTTGGAGTCGATCGATCGCCCACAACTCGTGGTCTGCAGCGTGCACGAAGACCGGCAGGTGGCCCTCGACATGGCCCGCATGATGGTCACCCAGTATCTCGGCCAGCAACCGCACATCATGAAGGCGTCGGGCGTCCCCCAGAGCCTCTTGGACAAAGTGGGAGAAGTACTCACGTGGCCTGCGACGCACGAGCAGGTGGAACGCGCATCGAGACTCGTGCCCGACGAGATAGTGCAGATGCTCACGGCGTCCGGAACTCCGGCAGAGGCCCGCATGGCTGTCCGCACCTACCTCGAGAACGGTGCAACGTGTCCGATCCTCTATCCACTCGGCGACGTACGTTCGATGATCGACACCTTCTCCGGCTGGGACGGCTCGTTGTGACCGTGGTCAATGCCCGAACCGTGGACGAGGCACTCACGGCGTTGGCCGAGTACCCAGACGCTCGACTCGTGGCAGGCGGCACCGACCTGATGGTCGAAGTCAATTTCGGGCGTCATGATGTGCACGACGTCGTCTCGGTGCGCCACGTCGATGAACTTCGGTCTTGGCACCGCAACGGAGACGGAAGCATCTTCATCGGGTCGGGTCTGCCCTACCGATCGATGGAGGTCGGCGAATTGGCCGAACTCCTTCCTGCTCTCGCCCAAGCCGCGCGCACCGTCGGTTCGCCGCAAATTCGCGCGGCGGGAACACTGGGAGGAAACCTCGGCACCTCTTCACCCGCTGGAGACGGTCTTCCCGTGCTGGCAGCACTCGAGGCCGAGATTCATCTGCGCTCACTCGGAGGAGAACGCCGTGTCATGTTTCAGGACTTCATGACCGGTGTCAAGAAGAACACGGCTCGACGCGACGAACTGATCACGGGGGTGACCATTCGCCACGTGCGGGGGTTCCAGGCCTACTCCAAGGTGGGAGTGCGCAATGCCATGGTGATTGCGATCGCTTCAGCGTGCTTCGTCCACGATGCAGCCACGAACACTGCCAGATTGGCCCTCGGGGCAGTTGCCCCCACGATCGTGCGTTGCACCGACGCCGAACGGTTCCTCGACCAGACCCTGAGTTCCGCCAAGCCGGTCGAACGCGGAGAAGTCGAAGAGTTCGCCCTCCGTGCAGCGGGCGCGGCGCGACCGATCACCGATCATCGCTCCACCGCCGAGTACCGCAAGCATGCAGTGCAAGTACTGGCCAAGCGCTTCGCAGAAAGGGCCTTCGATGTCCGCTGAGCACTATGTCCTGAACGTCAACGGGTCGCGCCACGAGGTGCGCGATGCGTGGGTCGGTGAAAGCCTGCTCTACGTACTTCGTGAGCGACTCGGCTTCTACGGCACCAAGGGAGCGTGTGAGCAGGGCGAATGCGGAAGTTGCACCGTCCTCATGGACGGAGAGGCGGTGTGTTCGTGCCTGGTCCTTGCCGCCACCGCTCAGGACTCGGAGGTCGTCACGGTCGAGGGACTCGCCAAGGACGGCGAACTCAACGAGGTGCAGCGGGCATTCGTCGACAAGGGTGCCGTACAGTGCGGTTTTTGCACACCAGGTCTGATCGTCGCGATCACCCACCTTCTCGACAGCGACCCCTCACCGAGTGATTCCAAGATCAAGGAGGCCATCTCCGGGAACATCTGCCGGTGCACCGGGTACGGCAGGATCTTCGATGCCGTACAACAGGCGATCGAGGTCCGAGGAGTGAACCGATGAGCACGACCATCACGGCCAATCGCAACACCCTCGGCACGAGCGTCCTACGACCCGACGGATCGGCGAAGGTCCGTGGCGACTTCCAATTTTCCTCCGACGAATTCGCCACCAACATGTTGTGGGGCGCAACCTTGCGCTCTCCCCACCCTTACGCCCGAATCCTGTCGATCGACATCTCCGCTGCACTGCGTATCGACGGTGTCTCCTGCGTCCTGCTCGCTGACGACGTTCCCGGCAAGGCCACATACGGTTTGATCTCCAGCGACCAACCGGTGTTCGCCAAGGACGTGGTCCGTTACATGGGCGAGCCGGTAGCAGCCGTCGCTGCAGATCATCCCGAAACCTGCAAACGCGCCCTCAACGCGATCGTCGTCGAGTACGAGGTGTTGACCCCTCTGGTGGATCCCGAGCGCTGTCTCGACGATTCGGTCGCTCCGATCCACCCCGACGGAAACGTCTTCCGCCGCCAGCGCATCATCCGTGGCGACCAGACGATCGTTGGCGACGTGCAGGTCGAAGGTACGTACGACATCGGTATGCAAGACCAAGCGTTCCTCGGCCTCGAGGCCGCGCTCGCGATCCCGGGTCACGACGGTCGTTCGGTCGAGCTGCACATCGCGACGCAGTGGTTGCACGAGGACCGCAAGCAGATCGCCGATTGTCTCGGACTTCCCGAGGATGCGGTCCAGCTCGTCCTCGGAGGTGTCGGAGGTGCCTTTGGTGCTCGGGAGGACATCAGCCTCCAGGTCCACAGCTGTCTTCTGGCACTCCGCACGGGACGTCCGGTCAAGATGCAATACAGCCGCGAAGAGAGTTTCTTCGGTCATGTCCACCGGCATCCAGCGAAGATCTGGATGCGCCACCACGCCACACGCGACGGCCGCATTCAACGCATCGAAGCACGCATGCTGATGGACGGAGGTGCCTATACCAGCACGTCTCCTGCCGTCTTGATCAATGCAATCACCCACACTCAAGGCCCCTACGTGTGCGAGAACGCCACCGTCGACGGGTACGCGGTACGCACCAACAATCCGCCGTGCGGGGCGATGCGCGGATTCGGTGTCGTACAGGCGTGTTTCGCACACGAGCGACAAATGGACAAGTTGGCCGAAGCGTGTGGCATCGACCCCGTCGACCTGCGGCTCCGCAACGCGATGTCCAAGGGCGACATGCTGATCACGGGGCAGCCGATGGACTCGGTCGCTCCCGTGGCGCGCTGCATCACGGAGACCGCCGCCATTCCACTTCCCGAAGACGACCAGAGCGACGATCCACTCCTCATCCCGGGTGGTTCGGGCCTGACGGCCGATCGTCGCAACATCCGTCGCGGAGTCGGTTGGGGCGTGTCGATGAAGAACCTCATGTACAGCGAGGGCTTCGACGACTACAGCACCGCGCGATGCTCACTCCGCGATGGCGTCGCCCATCTCAAGTTCGCCACCTCCGAGGTGGGTCAAGGCTTCGTCACCCTGGCGATCCAGATCGCCACCAGCATCCTCGGTGTCGACCAGGTCGAGCTCGAGCAAATCGACACGCGAATCGGCAGTGCAGGCTCCACCTCGGCGTCGCGTCAAACGTGGATGAGCGGAGGTGCGCTGGACGGAGCATGCCGCATGGTGCGCGAGATGTTGTTCCAGAAGGTCGGCGCAGAGCACGGTATCGACCCACTGCGCCTCGCGATCGTCGACACTGACGTCGTCGACACGATGGGCACGCTCCGCGTACCCGTGCGCGAGGCGAGCGCCGGAACCACGTTCGCCCACACGTTCGAGCATCACCACCGGCCGACGAGCGACCTCGACGAGAACGGCCAGGGCAACTGCCACGTTGCCTTCGCCTTCGTGGCTCACCGGGCCGTCGTCGACGTCGACCCGGATCTCGGACTGGTCAAGGTCATCCAGATTGCGACCGCCCAAGACGTCGGTCGTGTCCTCAACCCACTCTCGGCGATCGGTCAGATCGAAGGTGGAATCGCCCAAGGACTCGGGCTCGCGGTCATGGAGGAAATCGTGATCGACCAGGGACGCGTGCGCAATCCGAGTTTCACCGACTACCTCCTCCCGACGGCACTGGATGCACCGACGGTCGCGGCTGTCTTCATCGAAGAGCCGGAGCCCATGGCTCCGTTGGGAGCGAAGGGAATCGGAGAGCCACCGTGCATCTCCGTCACTCCTGCCATCGTTGCCGCCATCGCCAACGCAATCGGCAAGGACATCGACCGCGTCCCCGTGCGGCCGCAGGACATCTGCCTCTAGTCGGTCATGGCGATCCGCCAGGTGGCCCACGCCATGAGGATCGCGGCGAAGCAGAGTGACGACAAGGAGAGAACGTGGTAACCGACCGCCGAGCGAATGAATCCACTGGAGAATCCGGCTAACGCTCCACAGCCACTCATCAAGAAGTCCGCTGCGCCCTGAGTTCGGATACGCAGTTCGGTGGGAATCGAGTCCACGAGCAGGCTCGAGCCCCCGATCAGCCCGAAACTCCAACCGATGCCGAGCAACCACAAGGCCGGAAACAGCAGCGTCGGCGACTCCCCCGACAACGCGGCCATCGCCGTCGCGGAAATCGTGAGGCCTGCTCCGACCACGATCGTCACGAGCCTTCCGCGGCGATCACTGAAACGACCGACGAGTGGACTGAACGCGAACATTCCCGCGATGTGCAGGGAGATGACGAACTGGCTGATCGATTCGTGACCGTGTTCCTTCATGTGCACGGGAGTCATGGTCATCACTGCGACCATGGTCGCCTGCGAGATGGCCATGCTGCCGAACGCCAGTTGGGCGAGTCGTGACCCGCGTAGGACCAGGAACATCTCGGCAAAGCCAGCCTTCGGCAACTCGCCTACGGCGGCGTCCGAGTACTCCCGCTGCACGTCCAACGGGTCAGGCCGTAGGCGGAGCAATGCGTTGACCAGTGACGTGAGAAAGAACAGACCCGCGAAGACCCAGGGTCCCGTGTATTGGCGCCACCCGAACAACGTCATGCCCAACTCTTGCGCGGGTTGGATCAAGAGTGGGCCGAAGACCGCTCCGAAGGTGGAGGCGAAGAGGATCCTGCTCATCGCTCGACCACGCTCCGCAGGAAGTGCAAGATCCGTGGCCGCATAGCGGGAGAGCAGGTTGGCCGCTTGCCCGTTGCCGAAGAAGAACAGCCCGACGAGAAAGATCGCCAGCGATTGTCGCTCGACACCGAATCCTGCGAGTAGTCCACCACTGATCGCCAGTCCGTAGCCGAGCACCAAGCCCGAGCGTCGACCATGGCCACTCATTCGACGCGCCAGCACCTGCGCCATGATCGCAGTGCCCAACGTCACCGTCGCGCTGGCCATGCCACCCCACGGCGTCCGCTGTCCGAGGATTTCCTGTACGACGAACGCGCCTACCGTGACCGCTGCAGCAAGAGCGGCCGAACCGGCGACCTGCCCGAGGACCAACACCCGCAACGTGCGCTGTTGGATCAGCGCGATTTGACCGGCGGTGTGGCTCATGGCCCTACGAAACTAGCAATGGTGTCGAAGGGGGGACTTGAACCCCCACGCCCTTTCGAGCGCCAGCCCCTCAAGCTGGTGCGTCTGCCAATTTCGCCACTTCGACGTGCGAGAAATCCTACCGA
>JBJTFU010000033.1:0-2576 GCA_046093585.1 Ilumatobacteraceae bacterium
GGATCACCGACAAACAACTCGCGGATGCCCAGATGTTCCGCGACAAGGGCAACCGCTACTGCCCGTGATCGTCCAACGCGCGACGTCGCGAGCAGCGGTGCCGTGGCGCAACGGCCTCGGCGTGCAATACGAAATCACGGCTGATGGGCCGCTGCCTGACTCGTGGGGCTGGCGCTTGTCGACCGCCGACATCTCCACCGACGTTGCATTCTCGAGCTTTCCCCACGTCGATCGATTCTTCTGCGTCGGTATGGGCAATGGAGTCGTCCTGACGATCGACGGCGTGGAACACCGTTGCACGCCGCGCTCGATCACGCACTTTCGAGGAGACGCTGAGGTGTATGCGCGCCTGATCGACGCACCCATGCGGGCGATCAACGTGATGGTGCGAGACGGCGCGCCACATCGAGGTTTTCACGTCGCCGTCGAAGGTGCATTACCGTCGGCACTTGCAGTGGTGGCGCTCGAAGGCGGCGCCCTGGTGGATGCAGATGGTGTCCAAGTGGACCTCGCGGATCTCGACGCTGTGCTCTTCGACGCGGCGACGACGTGTCGCGTGTTGCGAGGTGCGGTCGTCGTCGTCTCCTGAACCTCGTTAGGCACGCCTGATGCGTGTCAGGGGCGCTTAACGGTTGATTTAGTGGCAAGTCGTGAGATGTGATGGTGTTCGTCACATCGCGGTGCGAGCGCACAGTGACGCCACATTCTTTTTCGTCGTCGTGGAACCCGTTCCGACTCTTGGTCTGCGTCGTTCGTAGGTTGGAAATGAGACCGACGAAAGGACCGTGATGAATTCGACGACACCCGACAAGGAGACCTTCTTCGCCAAGGCGATGATCGCCGTAATGTTGGCGGCGATCACCGTGTCGTCGCTCGTGCTCGGCGTGGTGGCCGTCGTGGCGATGAACGACAGTTCCGAGTCGGCCTCTGGTGCATCCGACGGCGCATCGGTCGTCCAAGTGCACCTCACCGAATTTGCCATCAGCATGGTCCCCGACACGGTCCCGCCCGGTGACGTGGTGTTCCAGGTCATGAACCATGGCTCGGTGGAGCACAACTTCTCTCTGCCCTCGACAGGGGCAAAGACCGCGATGCTCAAGCCCGGTGAAGGCGAGGACCTCGCCGTGAGCGGACTCGAAGCCGGTGACGTCGGCGTGCTCTGTGAAGTTGCGGGACACGACGCGGCAGGGATGAAAGGCGTGCTCCACGTGGTTGAAGGCGCTGCTGCCGCTGCTGCTGGCGACTCATCGGGTGCCGCAATGTCGATGTCCTGGCAGCAGATGGACAAGATGATGGAGGAAGTCGCACTCAAGTTTCCCGCCAAGACCCAAGGAGTCGGCAACGAGGAACTCGAGTACTCGACGTCGGCCGATGGCTACAAGGTGTTCAACCTCGTCGCCAAGATCGTGCCGTGGGAGGTGGAACCGGGCAAGTTCGTCGATGGATGGTCGTACAACGGCCTCATTCCCGGACCGGTGATCCGCGTCAACGTCGGGGACAAGGTGCGACTCGTGCTGAAGAACGAACTCCCCGAGTCGACGGCGCTGCACCTCCACGGAATCCGTGTGCCGAACTCGATGGACGGTGTGGATCCCTACACACAGAAGGCGATCATTCCCGGTGGGGAATACGTCTATGAGTTCACCGCGCTCGAGCCGTCGGTCGGCATGTATCACTCGCACCACAACGCCCAGGTGCAAGTCCCGAACGGCCTCGCCGGCGCACTGTTGATCGGGGACTGGAAGTCGCTTGCGATGAAGGCTGCTGGAAGCCGCGTAGCCGACGCCGACGGTGATGCAGAGCAAGAAGTGGTGATGGTGCTGAACGACTCGGGCACGATTGGCCTGTCGCTCAACGGCAAGTCGTTCCCGGCGACCTCTCCCTATGCGCTCAAAGTCGGCGAGACGATGGTGGTGCACTACTTCAACGAAGGAAACATGACCCACCCGATGCACCTGCACCAGCCGGCGGGGCTCGTCGTGGCACACGACGGCAAGGTGCTCGAGAATCCGTTCTGGGCCGACACGTTGAACGTCGCACCGGGTGAGCGTTGGACGGTCGTCTACACCGCACTCGATCCCGGCGTGTGGGCCTGGCACTGCCATATCCTCACGCACGCCGAGACCGCCGAGGGCATGCGGTACATGGTGACTGCACTCATCGTCTCATAGGAGACCGCACGTTCGCTACCGTGAGCGTTGGATCATCCCGAGGAGGATTCGATGTCGCTGTGGAAGACGCACCCGCACGTTCGTAGTGGTCAAAAGCTCACGAGAGGGGAACGTGCCGCGGATCGGATGCGAAACGGCATGGGCTCATGGCCGTTCGTCTTTGCGGCCCTCGTGTTCCTCGCTGTGTGGATGGCGGTCAATGGAGACGACGGTTTCGATCCGTACCCCTTCATCTTGCTCAACCTCGTGCTCTCTTGCATCGCTGCACTGCAGGGGGCAATCCTGTTGATTGCCGCAAAGCGCGCGGACCAGATCTCGGCCGAGCTTGCCGTGCACACCTTCGAAATCGACAAGGAGAACTTGGAGTTGACGCGCTTGATCCACGATCTCACGGTCAAGGTCGAG
>JBJTFU010000034.1:0-16653 GCA_046093585.1 Ilumatobacteraceae bacterium
GATTACACCTGGAGGAGTCTCCTCGATTCTCGGCACCACCGGGACCGGTCCATACGGAATCGTCCTTGATTCGAGTGGCAATGTCTACACCGCAAATTCAAATGCGAACACCGTCACCAAGATCACGCCCGCGGGTGTCTCTACTACTCCCTTCGCCACTACTGGCGGAGGACCCATCGGCATCACCATTGATTCAAGTGGCAACCTCTACACGTCCAACTACACGAGTGACAACGTCTCCAAGATCGCACCCAATGGAACCTCCACCATCCTCGGCACAACTGGCGATGAGCCGAGGTCTATTGCCATTGACTCGAGTGGGAATGTGTACACGGCCAACTACTGGCCCGACACTGTCACCAAGATCACGCCCACGGGTGTCTCTACGATTTCCTTTGCCACCACTGGCGGAGGTTCCTACGGAATAGCGGTCGACTCCAATGGCAATGTGTACACCTGCAATTTCGGCCCCGACACTGTCACCAAGATTTCGCCTTCTGGAATCTCAACCACGTACGGGTCAACGGGTCTCAACCCACGTTCAATCACCATTGACACATCAGGCAACATCTACACAGCTAATGAGGGAGCCGACAATGTCAGCAAGTTGGCGTGGATAGAGCCCACTCCTGCGCCAACCCTCGCTGTCACCTTTGATACTCAAGGCGGCAGTCCGATCGCCAAAGGCGCCACCATCAACGGCGGCAGCGTGACCAACCCCGGTTCACCGACCCGCGACGGCTTCACCTTCGCCGGCTGGAACACCGCAGCAAACGGAACGGGCACCACGATCACCTTCCCCTACCACCACACCAACTCGAGCGACTTCACCCTGTACGCCCAGTGGCGCGCCAATTCGACAGCGACACCAACGACGGTCCCACCGACCCCGGTCCCGCCCACCACGGTGGTGAGGCCGCTCATCCCTGAAGAGCTGCCCTCGACCGGCAACATCATCACGCTCTGGCCACTGCTGCTGATCGCCGCAGGCGTCGCTCTCACCACACTGCGCAGACTCACCCACTCACGCTGAAATCAGAAGTCCCGGCCCCTTTCGGGAACCGGGACTTCATCGCTTGGTGGCGGGGAGAGGATTTGAACCTCTGACCTTCGGGTTATGAGCCCGACGAGCTACCGGACTGCTCCACCCCGCGTCGTTGGGCAACTACGGTAGCCACGCAGGGCTGGTTCTCCAACCCGATTTGTCGATCATGGCGCTCTTCTCCCGAACCCCCAAAGCCACCGCTGCAGAAGTGGAGGCACTCCGCGCTGAGATGCAGTCACTGCGATCAGAGTTGACAAAGCGGACGAATGAACTCTCACTCGTCACGGCCTCGGCGAACGCCTTGGATCAACGGATCAGTGCACTCGACTCACGAGTGGTCGGTATGTCGACGGAGCTCACCAATCAGTTGCACGAACTGGGCAACGAAATCCAACAGTTGAGTGAACGTCAGGACGACCCCGCCGTGGCCGCCGCGCTCGAGCAACTGAAGATCAGCCAGACTCGAATTGCCAACGAGCAGGCGCGTTACGAGATCGCGTTCCGTCAGGACCTAGCGATGCTCGCCGAGCAGTTGAAGCGCGGCCAGTAACTACTCGACGAGGGCGATCGCTCGCGCGATCAAGACACGCGCCTCTTGCGTCTTCGCCTGATACACGGCGAAGTTCGGCGGTGTCTGTGCAAGTGCAGCATCGGCCTCCGCGAACAACTGCTCTGCACGCGCCAACAACTCTGCAGCGTTCAATTGAGTGGTGTCGACTGGCGCGAGGGTGGTTGCCGTCGTGCCCTCGTTCGTTCCTGTGTCAGTCGACGTACCAGTGTCGGTGGTCTCTTCCGGCAGTTCGGTCTCACCGTCGTCGATGCGGTCACCGATGTCACCCGTGAATCCGGGGAACATCGCGCGCACCGCCTGACCCAAGGAGTCGGCGATCACCACGCGGTTGTCGTAGTAGACGAGGAACTTGCGGACGAATACCTGACGAGCGTTGGCGTCGTCCGGGCGCACGTACAGCGGACGCACGTACAGCAACCCGTCACCGATCGGTATCAACTGGATGTCGCCGAACACCACACGCGAGCCGCGCTGGTCGAGCAGAGTCACCTGCTGCGCCACCACCGGGTCGCTACCGAACTCGGCTGCAACGGTGGCAGGTCCCTCGATCAGCGGCGCAGACATGCGGAAGACGCGCAGTCTGCCGTACGTCTCGGGCTCGCTCGACACGACCATGAACGCCTGCAACTCCTTGCGCGCGTCATCGCTGGAGAACGGCACGAACGGCCGCAACATGGAGAACTCGCCGGACTCAGCCTTCGAGTTGGGTTCGTGGAACATCGTGAAGTACGGCTCGAAGCGCAGCACGTTGGCGTCCTGTACGTCGATCACGTCGGTGCCGGCGAGCGTGCCAGCACCGCCGATCACGCCGGTGGAACCTTCGGGTTCGATGGGCGAAGCCTGGGCCACGCTCCACGCCGCATCACGGTTGAAGAACAGTGAGGCGTTGTCGAACTGGTAGCGGCCGTACATGTTGGTCTGCACTCGGAAGAGGTCCTCCGGATAGCGGAAGTGTTCGACCAATTCGGGCGAGGCCTCGGACGCCGGTGTGAACATTCCCGAGAACACCTTGCTCCACGTGGCGATGATCGGATCCTTGTCGTCGATTACGTAGAAGATGGGCGTACCCGTGTACGCGTCCATGACCACCTTCACGCTGTTGCGCACGTAGTTGAACGTGGTGTTGAGACCGGAGCCGGCCGTCAACTGCGACACGTTGGCGTTCTGTGCGTACGGATACCGGTCGGTGGTGGTGAACGCATCGAGAATCCAGACGATCTTGCCGTCCACGACCGCGGGATACGGATCGGCGTCGTAGCGCAGGAATGGAGCGATCTTCTCGGCGCGTTCTCGCACGTTGCGCACCCACATGATGCGCGACTCGGAGTTGATCAGTCCCGATCCGAAGAGGTTGAACTCACCGAAGTTGAGAGCAAATGCGGCTCGGCGCACCGGACCCGTGAGGCGTACGCCGCCGTCGCCGTCATAGGAGGTCTCCGTGGTGGTGGGGCACGCCTGTTCGTCCTGGCTCGTCCGCAACACCGCGTAGTCGGCGATCTGATCACCGACGTACAACTGTGGGCGCTCCTCGCCGAGATCCACGTACAGCGGTCGACCGTCGGTGGTCACCCTGCTCGCCGGCGCCACGACCAACCCGCAACCGTGCGTATAGATGAGGTGTCGCGACACCCATGTGCGGTTCGGGATACCAGCCGTATTCAACTCGCGGGCCGCCACCATCACCTGCTGTTCGCGGCCGTCGATCGAATAACGATCCACGTCCAAGTCTCGAATGGCGTAGAACGAGGAAAGACCTTGGTCGAGCGCGAAGCGATCGCGCATCTCGGTCGGGTCGAGTTGGCGAACGTCGCGCAACGGGGCTTCATTGGCCGAAACTTCGTCCACGGAGATCGGTCCGAAATCCACCGGCACGGTCTCCACGTCACCGAGGTTCATCGCCGATTTCGTGGCTTCGAGGTTGCGCTCGATGAACGGCAACTCCTTCGTGCTCACGTTCGGCTGAACCGAGAAGCGCTGCACGATGGCCGGATAAATGGTGCCGGCAGCAATCGCCACCACCACCCACATCAACGTCGCCATCACCGGGATGCGCCAGCCCTTCAACCACACGTTGGAGAGGAACAGCAGCGCGACGGCAAGTGACACCAAGATCATCAGGTTGATCGCCGGCAACTGCGCGTTGACATCGGTGTAGGTGGCGCCTTGCACGACTCCGCGCGTCGAACCGGTCAACGAGAACCGCGACAACCAATAACCAGCAGCACGCACCACCGCGAGTGCGGCGAAGATCACCGAGAGGTGCACCTTCGCCTGCGGAGTCACGCGGCGTCCCACGTTCTGCATGCGAATGCCACCGTTGAGATAGTGAGTTGCTGCCACCACCATGGCGATGAGGATGAGCGCACCGAACAGCCAGTTGACGACGAAGAAGGCGAATGGCAGCCGGAAGACGTAGAACGAGACGTCCTGGCCGAACAAAGGATCATCGATGCCGAACGACTGATGGTTCACGAACAGCATCCACTCCTGCCACTGCGTGATTGCGGGAGCACCGACCATGAAGCCGAGGAGAAGTCCGATCGCGATCCGCAGCATCCAGCGGTACTTCCCCACCATCTGTCGATAACCGGCAAGTGCTCGTTCCTCGGGTGAGGGCGGGATCGACGTCGGCGCGACACGGTCGGCGATCCACATGTTGCCGATCAGCAGCAACGCAAAGAGTGCGACGAATGCAGCAGCAAGGCCAATCCTCGTCCAGAGGATTTCCCAGAAGGTGCCGGCGAAGCCGACGGAGTCGTGCCACAACACGTCCACGTAGAAGCTGGCGATGCTGCGACCGAAGATGAACAGCGCGACGATCGCGCCGACGACCAGCGAGACGATCAGGCGCCCGCGCGAAGGCTTGTTGACCCTGAAACCACCACCGGATCGGGGTGGACGCGGCTGACGAGGAGGCAAGTCGGAGGGGTTCCGCACGCGAGTGAGATTAGTCGCGGTGCGGCGCGACTAGGCATCGGCACCCCGCATGAGCGATGGGGTGCTCGTGTCCCGTCGGGAACGGCGAACCGAGCGGCGTGTCGCCAGCCAAGGCATTGTCCTCGGCATCGGCGCATTGCGGTCCGTTCGGATCCACCATCCAACACACCGGAGTACCGGTGGGCAGCGCGAGGTACGCACCCCGGCTGTACGCGAGGCACGCCAAGTCGGCCACCAGAGCATCGAGTTTCTGCATCTTCCACTCGCGATAAGCACTGCGCACGAGTGACGACATCTCCTCGCGGTCGCCGTTGCTCTGCTCCACACAACGCTGCAAGCGCTCGCGAATGGGCCGAACGATCGTGTCGTCGATCGACTTGGAGATCGTCTGCATGACGGCCGACTTCGACACTTGTTTCCGGAGATCGGCCTTCAAGCCCGGGGCGACGCTCTTGGCACCCAAGAGCGCCACGTTGTGCATTTCGTCGGCGACCAATTCGACGTGTGACTGGACCTGGGTTGCGGCGTCAGGGATCATCTTTTCGAGGGCCACCACGCTCTTCTTGCCTTGCAGGTACGTGAGAATCGCGTTCTCTTCGTCGGCGAGCACGCGCTTGAACTTGCGAGTCAACGACACGATCTGCGGAGCGAGCGTCTCATCACGCTTGAGGAACAGTTCCTTGTTCACCTTCGGCACGACCGGCTTGGGCGCCGACGCCTTGGGCTGCTCGGGCTTCGACGTGCTGGGCTTCGATTCGACCGACTTCGTGGTCTTGGCAACCTTCTTCGCCGATTCGGCCACCATCGCTGGACTCGACTGCTTCAGCTTGGCGAAGAGATCGTCCACCGACGGCCGCTTCGGCGCAGGAGCCTTGGCGTTCGGCTTGGGCTCGCTGGGCTGCACCTCGACGGGCTTGGGTTCCTGCGGTTCCTTCGACTCCGTCGTGTTCTCGCGTGCTGGTGTCTCCCGACGACCGAACAACTGCACCACTTCGGCGATGTGCTCGCTGCTCGCGGGCTCGACGGAAGGATGGCCCGCCTTCTGCGCGGTCTCCTCGGTCGTCTCGACTCCACTCGCCTCCACGACCGGTGTCTCTTCGACGACCGGCTCGGTGACGCTCACTTCTTCTTCGGCAACTACGTCGTCGATGACCTCGGCGACATCAGCCGTTTCCTCATCGACGATTTCGACTTCAGCGGCTTGAGATGGTGTCTCGATGCTCACCGTCTCGTCGTTGCGCTGCGGGATGGCATCGGGCACCTTCGTGTGGTCGAAGAACACGGGACCTTGTGCTGGCGCATGCATCTGTGATGCGCGAGCCACTTCCTCGGAGAGTTCTTCGAACTCGTCGAGGTCGCCCACCACGTCGTTCGCCGCCACGCGTGCACGTTCGAATGCCTTCACCAAGCGATCACGGGCATGGATCAGCGATTCGATCTGCTCTCGTGCCAGCTCGCGCCGACGTGCGAGTTCGGCGAGCACACGCTCGCGATACTCGCGGGCCTCGTTGACCATGTCGCGGCCCTGCTGTTTGGCCAACTCGAGTTCGTTCTCCACGTCGGTAGACGCATCGGCGCGCTTGCGTGCGGCTTCGAGTTCGGCTTCCTGACGGATTCGAGATGCGTCTGCACTCGCTTCACGCACCAGACGCTCGGCGGTTTCGGCGGCTCGCAAACGCATCTGTTGAGCGGCTTCACGGGCCACGCTCAGCACTCTCGCCGTCTCTTCACCGAGCAGCGAGGTGACCGTCTCCTCGTCCAGCGCCCCAGGCGAACTCATGCCTCGGGTCTGCATGGCACGCAACTCGCTCTCGAGGAACCGCTCGCGCTCCTGCAAACGGCTCATCTCGGCCGAAACCATGCGCAAGAAGTCGCGCACGTCCTCCTGGCTGAAGCCCCGACGAACGACGTCGAACTGGGCCGAACCTACGGCCGCAGGCGACGACGGATCAGGTCGCGAAAAGGAAATTGCCACGAAATCAACAGTACGCCGCGCTTACAGGTCGATTGCGGCATTCGTCAAGCCACTGCCACCCAGTTTCTCAAGAGCCGCAAGGGCTTCCTCGAGGTTGGCGACGGTGATGATCGTCATCTCGCTACCGGCCACTGCACGTGCCGCTGCAAGCTCTTCCGGCGACTGTGTCGCCGGCACGAGGAACACTTCAGCCCCAGCACGCTTGGCTGCCACCGCCTTCTGACGCAACGCGCCGATGGCCCCCACCGTTTCATCCTCCGAGATCGTTCCGGTCACCGCCACCTTGACGTCGCCCGTGAGTGAACCGGGGGTGAGTTCGTCGAGGAGCGCGAGCGTGAAGGCGAGACCGGCCGACGGGCCACCGATCGAATCGGTGTCGATATCCACTTCGAAGGGAAGCTTCACCGTGCGGGTGTCGGCAGGAATGAAGCCGATGATCGTGCGCTCCGGGTCGTCGGGGCTCTGGATCAATTCGACCTGTCGCTGTTCGACGTTGGACTTGGTGTGCGGGATGATCTGGAGCGTGACGACGTCGCCCGGCCGGAACGCGCCGAGCGCCGTGGACAACCGTTCGAGTGAGTCGATCTGGATCCCGTTGAACGACACCAACGTGTCGCCCGGGTCGAGCACGTTGCAGGCGCTCAACTTGCGAGGGGTCTCCTCACACACCAGTTCTTCGACGATCACGTCACCGAAAATGATCTCCACGTCGAGCCCGAGTCGATTGAATGCGACGAACTCGGCGATCTGCTTCGACGTCGTCATCGATTGATAGCCGAGTCGTCGTTGTTCGCTCGGCGTGATGCCACCGAATCGCTCCTCGAAGGTTTGGACATCCACGTCCTCGTCGATCGCCCCCGCCAAGGCGTCGAGCGCACTCAACTTGTTGCCGTAGGCGGTGACGAACAAGAGGGGATTCTCTGCTGGATGCCGTGTGACCTGCGATCGAGCCTCGTCATCGAACTCGAGTCGTGAGCTCACGTCCTCTGCGGTGCCAGGGGCCACCTCCCACAGCGTCAAGCGAACCAGCGATGCAGCGACCACCGAGCCGAGAACGAGCCACGCGATCGTCAGCAACGGCAACGCCCACCACAAACGACGATGCCGATTCGCGGCGATCGTCGGCGGTGGCAACGGTACGCTTGTCGTTGCCGTGGTCGTGTCGTCCATCGTTTCTCTCGTTTCTGTCACCACGATCGATGTTGTCACTCGCGCACCACTCGTTGCACTGTTGGCCGCCGTGGCGATGTGGGCGATCTGGCGCAACAAGCCTGCCAGCGACGACGACCGAATTCCGCTTCGGGTGCTGGTGCGGCCGACACCCCTCTACCGCGACCCGGACAACAAGCGTCGAGCAACGGCTGCGGGGCAACTCGGGTTCGGTGCCGTGGTCGTCGGGATGCTCTTCGCGCTCGTCGTCTCGGTACTCGTGGCCTATCTCTTCGGCGCAGTGACGGCGCTCCTCGATTGATGCAGGTTCGGTCGTGAACACCGTCGTGTGCGTGCAGGGCCTCGGCTTCGTCGGGTCGGCAATGGCGATCGCCTGCGCGCGGGCAGTCGGGTCGCTCGGTGCCCCCGCGTTCGAAGTGATCGGTATCGATCTACCCAACGAACAAGGCAAGGCCCGAATCGGTGCACTCAATCGCGGCGAGTTCCCGTTTGCCTCCACCGACCAGTCGCTGATCGAAGAGACGCGCCGGGCCGCGCATCGCGGAAACTTCAAGGCGACGAGCGACTCGACCGAGATGAAGCGGGCCGACATCGTGGTCGTCGACGTACCGCTCGACATCGACTTCGATCAGCCCACACCCAAGTTGGTCCTGACACCTTTCGAACGAGCGATCGCCACGATCGGTGAGCACGCCAAGCCGGGTGCTCTCGTGGTGGTGGAGACGACGGTGCCACCAGGCACGTGCGAGAACGTGGTCTTGCCGATCCTGCGTGAGTGGGCCGCCAAGCGCGGCATCCAACCTTTCGCCCTTGCCCATTCATATGAACGAGTGATGCCGGGCGAGCACTACCTCGAGTCGATCACGTCGTTCTGGCGTGCCTACTCCGGAATCGACGAGGACAGCGCGCGGCGATGCGAGGAGTTCCTCACCAAGGTCATCGACACCGCCAACTATCCGCTCAAGCGACTGTCTTCTCCCACCGCGTCGGAAACGGCGAAGGTGTTGGAGAACGCCTACCGCGCCACGAACATCGCGTTCATCGACGAGTGGGGTCGCTTCGCCGAGAAGGCGAACGTCGATCTCTACGAAGTGATCGAGGCCATCCGCGTTCGCCCGACACACAACAACATCCGTCAGCCCGGTTTCGGCGTCGGTGGCTACTGCCTGACGAAGGACCCGGAGTTCGCCGCGATCGCCTCGCGCGAGGTACTCGGCCTCGGTGTGCAGGACTTCCCGATGAGCGAACTGGCCATGCGCATCAATCGCGACATGCCACTCCATCCCCTCCAGCTGATCGACGCACACCTCGGTGGTGTGCGCGGCAAGTCGATCGCCTTGGCCGGGATCTCCTACCGCCAGGACGTTGCCGACACTCGCTACTCGCCCTCGCAGACCTTCGTCGAGTCGGCCGAGCGTGACGGCGCGAACATCCACTGTTTCGACCCGTTGGTGCGCCACTGGGATGAGTTGAACCGTCCGGTGGCGAACGACCTGCAGCACTGCCCCGACGTCCATGCGGTCGTGTTCGCCGTGCCGCATCGCGAGTTTCGGGCAATCGAACCTCGCTCGTGGCTCGGCGGCAAGACACCGCTCATCGTCGATGCCAACGACTGCTTGAGTGCGGAGCAATTGGCGGCGTTCGCTGCCGCCGGATGCAGCGTGCACAAGATCGGTCGAGGTCTCGTCAGTGAGGGAGTGCGCGCGTGAAGGTTCTGATCACCGGGGGTGCCGGCTTCGTCGGTACCCATCTCGCCAAGTCGCTCCTCGATGACGGTGCCAGCGTCACGATCGTCGACAACTTCCAACGTGGAGTGAAGGACGCCGCGTTCGAGGAGGTGGCTTCCCGATCATCCATCGTGGATGCCGACCTGCTGTCGTCGACCTTCGCAGAACGTGTGGGCGACGACCACGACTACGTCTTCCATCTCGCTGCGATCATCGGTGTGCGTCACGTCCTCGAACGCCCCTACGCGGTGCTCGCCGACAACGCCGTGATGACGATGAACGTGATCGAGGCAGCCCGCCGACAGCGGGGTTTGAAACAGGCGATCTTCTCCTCCACCTCGGAGATCTATGCCGGGTCGCTCGTCCACCTGCCGTCGATGCAGGTGCCCACACCCGAGACGACACCGATTGCCCTCACTGCCCTGGATGCGCCGCGCACCTCTTATCTGTTGTCGAAGGCCTACGGCGAGGCACTGTTCAACCACTCTGGTCTGCCTGCAACCTCGGTTCGTCTGCACAACATCTACGGCCCGCGAATGGGGATGTCGCATGTCATCCCCGAACTGCTGCACAAGGCATACACCGCCAAGGACGGCGACTCGCTCGTCGTGGCGAGCGTCCATCATCGCCGAACGTTCTGCTACGTCAGCGATGCGATCGCGATGTTTCGCGGCATCATGGCGTCACCCGCCACCGTCGGCAAGACGCTGAACATCGGCAATTCCACGCCGGAGGTGGAGATCGGCCAGCTCGCGGACACGATCGTCAAAGTGGTGGGCCGCAGCCTCACCGTCACCCCGGCTCCGGAAACTCCCGGCTCCCCTGCACGCCGTTGCCCCGATGTGTCGCTGCTCACATCCCTCACCGGTGTGACCGGCAGGGTGTCCTTGGAAGAAGGTGTACGTCGGACTTTCGACTGGTACCGCGACAACGTCTTCAGTGGGTCGGGCGTCAGCGCGCAATGATCCCCCTAGCAGTTCCTCAACTCTCCGGCAACGAGGCCAAGTACCTGCAGGAGTGTGTGGACTCCACCTTCGTCTCCACTGTCGGTCCGTTCGTCGGTCGCTTCGAACAGATGGTCGCTGCTGCTGCTGGTTCGAAACATTGTGTAGCCACCAGCGCCGGAACCACCGGCTTGCATGCGGCGCTCGTCACCCTCGGCGTGGATCGGGACGACCTCGTGATCATTCCGTCGTTCACGTTCATCGCCACGGCCAACGCGGTTTCGCATGCTGGCGCCACTCCATGGTTGATGGATGTCTCACGCCGATCGTGGACGCTCGATCCCGAGCAACTGGCGAGCGAACTCGAACGCAACTCGAAAGTGAAGCGAGGGACCCTCATCCACCGTGGCACCGGCAAGCGAGTCGCTGCGATCATTCCGGTGCACACCTTCGGCACGCCCGCCGACATGGACGCCATCGTTTCGGTGGCCAAGCGTTACTCGTTGGCGGTGATCGCCGATGCTGCCGCAGCACTCGGCGCAACGTCACGCACGCGCAAGATCGGTGAGCTCGGTGCCGACCTCACGATGTTCTCATTCAATGGCAACAAGACGGTGACCGCCGGTGGCGGCGGTGCGGTGACCGGAGACGACGAAGAGCTCGTCAAGAAACTGCGACACCTCACCACGACTGCGCGCGTGAGCGCCAACTATGACCACGACGTGGTGGGTTTCAACTACCGCATGACCAACTTGCAGGCAGCGGTCGGTTGTGCGCAGATGGAACGATTGGAGACGTTCGTCGCCAAGAAGCGTGAGATCCGCGCGAAGTACAACGAGGCGTTCGCCGGTCTTCCGGGGATCGAGTTCTTTCCTACGGTCGCCGAGACAGAGAGTGCGTGTTGGTTCTCGGGATTCGTCACCGATGCGGGGACGGCTGAGCATGTTCGTGCCGCGCTGCAAGCGCAGTCGATCGATGCGCGTCCGACATGGAAACCGATGCACCTCCAGCTCCCGTACATGGACGTGCCTCGCGCATCGATCGAAGTCGCCGACGACATCTGGCAACGCATCGTCACCCTTCCGTGCAGCACGGGAATCACCAATGCCGAGTTGGACACGGTGATAGACGCGGTGAGGACACGACTCCGCCAATAGCCTTGACCCGTGGCTTCACCGCGACGGGTTTGCGTGATGACGGGCACGCGCGCCGACTACGGCCACTTGTTCTGGTTGCTCAAGGAGATCGACGCCGATCCCGATCTCGAATTGCAGCTCGTCGTGACTGGTGCCCACCTGTCGGCGAAGTGGGGCAACACCGTCGAGACGATCGAACGCGATGGACTACCCATCGCCGCGCGAGTGCCCTTCGACCTGAGTGACGACTCTCCACTCGCCATTGCCGACTCGCTCGCCCACTCCACGAGCGGACTCGCCCATGCCTTCGATCGCCTCAAGCCGGACGTCATCGTGGTGCTCGGCGACAGATATGAGGTGTTGGCCGCCGCACAGGCCTCGCTGATGCTCGGCATCCCACTCGCCCACTTGCACGGCGGAGAGACCACCGAAGGCGCATTCGACGAGGCCATCCGGCACGCCGTGACGAAGATGGCGCACCTGCACTTCGTCGCCGCGGACGAGTACGCCTGGCGCGTCCGTCAACTCGGCGAAAGTGACGAGCATGTCTTCAACTTCGGTGCGCCCGGGCTCGACCACCTCGCGCGCTCGGCGATCGCGGGTCGAGACGAACTCGAGGGCGTGATCGGAGCACCACTCGGTTCTCCACTGTTCGCAGTCACCTACCACCCCGAGACACTCGATGCGGACGAAGGGATCGGTGGACTTCGTGCAATGCTCGCTGCACTGGCGGGAGTGACGAATGCATCGATCGTGTTCACGGGTGTCAATGCCGACCCGGGCCACGACGACCTGTCGAACGAGATCCACGCATTCGTCGATGCCCAACGGTCTCGACGCCACCTCATTGCATCGCTCGGACAATCCCGCTACCTCGGCCTCCTCGCGATTGCCGATGCCGTGGTCGGCAACTCCTCGAGCGGATTGATCGAAGCACCGGCGCTACGAGTACCCACCGTCAACATTGGCGATCGACAGAAGGGTCGTCTCCGTGCCGCGTCGGTGATCGATTGCGCCCCCACAAAGGAGGCGATCGATGCCGCGTTGCGCAAGGCGATCGATCCGCAGTTTCGTGCGCACCTGCCCGAGAATCCCTCGCTCTACGGTGTCGGTGATGCTGCGCGACGGATCAAGGACGTGTTGAAGACCGCAGACCTCCGCGGCATCACCAAGAAGCACTTCGTCAACAGGAAGATGTCGTGAGCGTCTATGTGATCGCCGAGGCGGGTGTGAACCACAACGGCTCGCTGTCGACTGCGATCGACATGGTCGACGTGGCCGCTGCCAGCGGGGCCGACGCAGTGAAGTTCCAGACGTTCAGGGCAAAGGCAATGATCCAGAAGTCGGCGCCGAAGGCCGAGTACCAGGTGGCGGCGACGGGAAGTTCACAAAGTCAGCGCGACATGATCGCTGCACTCGAACTCTCTGCCGATGCCCACGTGGCCATCGCTCAACACTGCGCGTCTCGTGGCATCCGGTTCCTCTCCACTCCGTTCGACCACGAGAGTTTGGAGCTGCTCACTCGTTCACTCGGCATGTCGACGATCAAGATTCCGTCGGGTGAAGTGACCAACCTGCCGTTCATCCTCGACATCGGTCGCCGAGCGAAGGACGTGATCCTGTCCACGGGAATGTGCACCATGGACGAAATCGAGACCGCACTCAAGGTGCTCTCATTCGCGTTCGACCCGTCGACCTCGGCCCGACTACCCAGCCGAGCCGAGCTCGCCACGCCCCTCACCGACGTCGAGCGATCACTCCTCACGGGGCGCGTCACCGTGTTGCAGTGCACCACCGAGTATCCCGCGCCCATCGACGAAGCGAACTTGCTGGCGATGTCGTCGATTCGCGATGCCTTCGGCGTTGCGGTGGGGTATTCCGACCACACACTGGGATCCACCGCGGCAATCACCGCAGTCGCCCTCGGTGCGACGATGATCGAGAAACACTTCACGCTGGACAAGAACCAGGTGGGTCCCGATCATCGCGCCTCTCTCGAGCCCGACGAATTGAGGAGCTACGTGCAAGCGATTCGCGACGTGGCACGTTCGCTGGGTGACGGCGTGAAGAAGCCGAGCACGTCGGAGCGCAAGAACATCGCCATTGCGCGCAAGAGCATGGTCGCGGCACGACGAATCACAAAGGGCGAGACCTTCTCCGCGGAGAACCTGACCTTCAAGCGACCAGGCACCGGCCGCCAACCCGCCGAGTTCTTCGAATTGCTCGGCACCCCTGCGTCGCGTGATTACGAGGAGGACGAACAGATATGAGTGAAGTAGTGATCGTCGGTGCGGGTGGACACGCAAGGGTCGTCGCCGACGCCTTCAGATCGCGCCAAGTGGAAATCCGCGGATTCGTGGATCCAGCCACGAAGGTCGGCACCGAAATCGGCGGATACCCCGTGCTCGGTGACGACTCGTGGTTGACCAGCAACCCTTCATCGTTGGTCTGTGTCGGTATCGGTGCGACGAAGGACGTCTCGCTCCGCGCTCGAATCCTCGACTCGCTCGTCGACCACCACGTGATCGGATGCACGCACGCGAGTGCGATCATCGGCACCGCCACCAAGATCCACTCGACCGCCCAGATCCTTGCAGGCTGCATCGTCAATCATTCCGCGTTCATCGGCGCGAACACGGTGCTCTACACGGGGTCGATCGTCGAGCATGACTGCGTCGTCGGCGAGCACTCGTACCTGTCTCCACGTGTGACGTTGTGCGGCGGAGTGCAGGTGGGTCGACGGGTGTTCATCGGAGCTGGAGCAACGGTGCTGCCGAACGTGACGATCGGTGACGGTGCGACGATTGCCGCCGGTGCAGTGGTGACGTCGAACGTCGGTGCGAACGACACCGTGATGGGCGTTCCCGCGAAGGTCGTAGACTCGCCACGATGAAGAATTGGCGTGATGCGCTGATTTCCGACTCCGTCTCGCTTCGCGACGCGGTGGCCCAAATGAGCGAAACGGGTTGGCAGATCGCCGTCGTCGTGAACGCCGGCGACCGTCTGGTCGGCGTGCTCACCGACGGCGACATCCGTCGGGCATTGCTCCAAGGCATCGACCTGTCGGTACCCATCACCACGGCGATGAACGCCAAACCCGTGACGATGGACGCACACACACCCGTCTCGGCGATCCGCGCCAAGATGCGTCAAGAGGGCTTCCACTTCATCCCCCTGGTCGACGCCTCGGGAACGGTGCAGGGGGTCGCCACGATCGACCAACTCGTCGGCGAGGAAGACCGCCCGAACCCCGTGGTGATCATGGCGGGAGGACTGGGCAAGCGCCTCCATCCACTCACCGAGAACTTCCCCAAGCCGATGCTCACCGTTGGCGACAAGCCGATCTTGGAGACGATCGTGTCGGCATTCGCTCACCAGGGCTTCCGCAACATCTTCCTCTCGGTCAACTTCCGGTCAGACGTCGTGCAGGAACACTTCGGTGATGGTTCGGAGTTTGGTGTCAACATCACTTATCTGCATGAATCGAAGCCGCTTGGCACCGCTGGCGCGCTCTCGTTGTTGCCACTCGACGACGACTTGCCGGTCATCGTGATGAACGGCGACCTCTTGACGAAGATGTCGGGAGACGCGTTGCTCGAGTTCCACAACCACAATCGCGCGGATGCGACCATGGTGGTTCGCGAAACGCACTTCGACCTTCCCTACGGTGTCGTCACCACCGACAACGTCTCGATCAGCAAGATCGCAGAGAAGCCCAAGCAGGCGTTCCTCGTCAACGCGGGGATCTACGTCATCAATCCGTCGGTGATTCGCGACATCGCCAAGGAGGAATACCTCGACATGCCGACGCTGTTCAACGGTTTGATCGAGCGAAACCGGAAAGTGATCGCGTTCCCGCTGCACGAGTACTGGATCGACATCGGGCGTCTCGAGGAATTCGAACGCGCCCAAGTGGAATGGAACTCCTGATCGCATGATCGGAGACAAGCGGGTCCTCACCGTCGTGCCAGCACGCGGCGGATCGAAGGGGATACCTGGCAAGAACCTGAAGGTGATCGCGGGTCGCTCACTGCTCCACCGAACGATCGATCAAGCCCTCGCATCCAACACGATCGACGACGTTGTGGTCACGTCCGACGATCCAGAGATACTCCGCCATGCCGGCGAGATCGACGGTGTGCGCACGATCGAGCGCCCCCGTGAACTTGCTGCCGACGACACCGCGATGTGGCCAGTCGTCATGCACGCGCTCGACCACTCACCGGCCTGTGACGTGGTCGTGTTGCTGCAGCCCACCTCGCCACTGCGACTCCCGAGTGACATCGACCGAGCCGTCACGATGCTCGCTGAGCGCAAGGCGAACTCCGTGATGTCCGTCTGTGAAGTGGCCACGAGCCCCTATTGGATGTTCACGATCGACGGCAGTGACAAGTTGCAGCGAATCCTGCCCAAACGACCCGTCGCCACGCGCCAGGAGTTGCCGCCGTGTTTCGAAATCAACGGCGCTTTGTACGTGGTCACTGTCGAATGGTTTCGCGCGTCGCAGCTGTTCGTGGACGACGACACGCTCGCTTACGTCATGCCACGAGAACGGTCCGTGGACGTCGACACCCCCGAAGATCTCGCCACCGCGGAACGTCTACTGCACGGCGCGTAGTCGCCGGGCGAATTGGCTCGGCAAGTAGCCTCTAGAACGGTCGTCGAACGAATGGGTGAACGGGTGAGCGAAGTCTTCTGGTGCACGAACTGCCTCAACATGTCGACGAGGCCGCGCGTGTCGTTCGACCATCGCGGATGGTGCAACGCCTGCCAATGGATGGAAGAGAAGAAGTCGCTCGACTGGGATGCCCGCAAGCGCGAGCTCCATGAGTTGTTGGCCAAGCACAAATCGACCGACGGCCGGTTCGACTGCGTCACCACGGTGAGCGGTGGCAAGGATGGGAGTTACGTCTCGTACAACGTGCAGAACGTGTAGGGGATGAACCCCGTAGCGATCACCGTCACCCCCGCGTTGCCGCTCGAGATCGGCAACCGCACCCTAAAGACCTTCATCGACTCCGGGTACAACCACCTGCAGGTGAACGCCGATCCCAAGGTGATGCGCATCCTCAATCGTGAAGGCTTCATCCTCACGGGGTTCCCCTACTTCGGCTGGTTGATGGCGATGCAAGCTGCGCCCATTCGCAT
>JBJTFU010000035.1:0-4410 GCA_046093585.1 Ilumatobacteraceae bacterium
GTCGTACACCGGTGCGCAGATCTTTGAAGCAATTGGTTTGTCGAACGATCTCGTCGACGAGTTCTTCACCGGAACCGTCTCGCGGCTCGGCGGCATTGGCCTCGACGAAGTGGCGGCCGAAGTCGCCGCACGACACGCAACCGCGCATCCCAGTCGCCCCGAAGAGCGCGCGCACCGCAAGCTCGAGTTGGGCGGCGAATACCAGTGGCGCCGCGACGGTGAATTCCACCTGTTCAACCCCGAAACCGTCTACCGCCTGCAGCACGCAACCCGCAGCGCCCGCTACGACATCTTCAAGCAGTACACGGCGGCCGTCGACGACCAGTCGCGGGAACTCGCCACGCTGCGCGGTCTTTTCAAGTTGAAGACGGGCGTTCGTCCTGCGCTGTCGATCGACGAAGTCGAACCCGTCAGCGAGATCGTGACGCGTTTCTCGACCGGCGCGATGAGCTACGGCTCGATCTCGGCCGAGGCACACGAAACGCTCGCCGTTGCGATGAACCGTCTCGGCGGCAAGAGCAACACGGGTGAAGGTGGCGAGGATCCCGAGCGTTACGTTCCGCTCGACAACGGTGACTCCAAGCGTTCCGCGATCAAGCAGGTGGCATCCGGTCGCTTCGGCGTGACGAGCGAGTACCTGGTGAATGCCGACGATCTGCAGATCAAGATGGCCCAGGGTGCAAAGCCGGGCGAGGGTGGTCAGCTGCCGGGACACAAGGTGTATCCGTGGGTTGCCAAGACTCGTCACTCCACACCAGGCGTCGGGCTCATCAGCCCGCCGCCACACCACGACATCTATTCGATCGAGGACTTGAAGCAGCTCATCCACGACTTGAAGAACTCGAACCCCGCTGCGCGCGTGCACGTGAAGCTCGTCGCCCAGGTTGGCGTCGGCACGGTGGCGGCCGGTGTGAGCAAGGCGAAGGCTGATGTCGTGTTGATCTCCGGCCACGACGGTGGTACCGGTGCATCGCCGTTGACGTCGCTCAAGCACGCGGGTGCGCCGTGGGAACTCGGTCTCGCCGAGGCGCAGCAGACGTTGTTGATGAATGGTCTGCGTGACCGCATCGTCGTGCAGGCCGACGGCCAGATGAAGACCGGTCGCGACGTCGTCATCGCGGCATTGCTCGGCGCCGAGGAATTCGGCTTTGCGACCGCGCCGCTCGTGGTCAGTGGTTGCGTGATGATGCGCGTGTGTCACCTCGACACGTGCCCGGTCGGGATCGCCACGCAGAACCCGGAGTTGCGCAAGCGCTTCTCGGGCAAGCCAGAGTTCGTCATCAACTTCATGGAATACATCGCTGAGGAGGTGCGCGAGTACCTCGCACAGCTCGGGTTCCGCAGCATCGAGGAAGCGGTCGGTCACGTGGAGGCACTCGACGTGCGTCGCGCGGTCAACCACTGGAAGGCCCAGGGCCTCGACATCTCGCCGATCCTCGCGCGACCCGACAACCCGTATCACCAGACAATGCACCACTCGGTCACCCAGGACCACGGTCTTGCCGATGCGCTCGACACGCAGTTGATCCGTGACTGTGCGACGGCGATCGAGAACGGCTCGAGTTTCGTCGGTGACTACCGCATCGGCAACGTGAACCGCACGGTCGGCACGATGCTCGGAAGTTCGCTCACGAAGAAGTGGGGTGGTGCAGGACTCGCCGATGACACGATCTCGCTCACCTTCAGCGGTTCGGCTGGTCAGAGCTTCGGCGCCTTCGTGCCGCGCGGCATCACGATGCGCCTGGTGGGCGACACGAACGACTACCTCGGCAAGGGTCTCTCGGGTGGGCGATTGATCGTGCGTCCCGATCTGCGTGCAACATTTGCACCTGAGGACAACGTGATCGCGGGCAACGTCGTTGGTTATGGCGCGACGGGCGGAGAGATCTTCGTGAACGGGATCGTCGGCGAGCGCTTCTGCGTGCGCAACTCCGGCGCGACGGTCGTCGTCGAGGGCGTCGGCGACCACGGATGTGAATACATGACGGGCGGAATCGCCGTCGTGCTCGGTGCAACGGGGCGAAACTTCGCAGCCGGCCTGTCGGGGGGCGTCGCCTTCGTGCGTGACGCAGACGGCACGTTCTCCTCGCGCGTGAACGGTGAGATGGTGGATCTCCTCGAGCTCTCACCAGTCGACGCAGAGCTCCTGCGGGGAATCGTCGAGCGTCATGCGCGCGAGACGGGTTCGCCGCTTGCGACGAGATTGCTCGCGTCGTGGTCGGAGTCGATCGCGACGTTCCGCAAGGTGATGCCACGCGACTATGCGCGCGTGTTGAAGGTGTTGGACGCAGCCAAGGCGGAGGGTCTCGACGAAGAGGCCACCGCGACGAGGGTGATGGAGTCGGTCCGTGGGTGAGCCGACCGGATTCTTGCGCTGGAGTCGCACGACGCCGAAGCGTCGACCGATCCCCGTGCGCGTCGCCGACTGGCGCGAGGTGTACGAGCCATTCGACTCGGGTGAACTCGCGCACCAGGCGGGTCGCTGCATGGACTGTGGTATCCCGTTCTGCAACAACGGTTGCCCGCTCGGCAACCTGATTCCCGATTGGAACGACCTCGTCTATCGCGGTCACTGGCGGGATGCGATCGATCGCCTGCACGCGACGAACAACTTCCCCGAGTTCACGGGCAGGTTGTGTCCTGCGCCGTGTGAGAGCGCGTGCGTGCTCGGCATCAACGCAGACCCGGTGACGATCAAGCAGGTCGAAGTCGAGATCATCGATCGCGCGTGGAGCGAGGGCTGGGTGACTCCGCACGTGTCCTCGACGAAGACCGGCAAGCGCGTGGTGGTCATCGGTTCGGGGCCTGCGGGTCTTGCAGCGGCCCAGCAGCTGACGCGAGCGGGACACGACGTCGTCGTCCTCGAGCGCACCGATCGCCTCGGCGGTCTGCTGCGGTATGGCATCCCCGAGTTCAAGATGGAGAAGCGTCACCTCGATCGCCGCATCGATCAGATGCGCGCAGAGGGAACCGAATTTCGCACGAATGCCCAGGTCGGGGTCGACGTCGATGCGGACGTGTTGCTCGCATCCCACGACGCGGTCGTGTTGGCGTGTGGCGCGACCGCGTGGCGCGACCTGCCGATCGAAGGTCGCCACTTGCGCGGCATCTACCAAGCGATGGAATACCTGCCGCAGGCCAACCGTGTGCAGGAGGGTGACTCGGTGGCCGATCAGATTGACGCGAAGGGCAAGCACGTCGTGATCATCGGCGGCGGTGACACCGGGGCCGACTGTCTCGGCACCGCACACCGTCAGGGTGCTGCATCGGTGACGCAGCTAGAGATCATGCCGCGACCACCTGAGGTGCGCGGTGCGAACAACCCGTGGCCGCAGTGGAGCCTCGTGTACCGCACGTCGTCGGCACACGAAGAGGGTGGCGAGCGCATCTTCAGCGTCAACACCGAGCGCTTCGTGGACGACGGAAACGGCAACGTGGCGGCGCTCGTGTTGAACGAGGTGCGCTTCGTGAACGGTGCTTTCGAGGTCGTGCCCGGCACCGCGCAGGAGTTGCGCGCAGACCTCGTGTTCCTTGCGCTTGGTTTCGTCGGGCCGGAGAAGGGTTCGTGGCTGGACACACTCGGTGTCGAGTTCGATGTGCGCGGCAACGTGGCACGCACCGACGACTACGCGACGAACGTGCCCGGCGTGTTCGTCGCAGGTGACATGGGTCGCGGGCAGAGCCTCATCGTGTGGGCGATCGCAGAGGGTCGCTCGTGCGCGTCGGCAGTGGACGAGTACTTGATGGGCGCCACCACGTTGCCGACGCCGATCGCCGCATCTGCGCGGCCACTGACCTGACCCCTTCGGGCTCATCGCCTACGCTGGTGGCTCGATGAAGGCCCCCACCAAAGCAGTCCTGCACGCGGTTTCCGTGCTCGCCGCGGTCAGCGTGATCGCAGCGTGCAGCGCGGACGTGTCGGGGAGCGCGACAACCGTGGTGCAGCTCGGCCCGACCAACTTCGTGACGATCCCGCCGGTGCAGACGACGCTCGTGCCGACGACCACCACGTTGCCGATCGGTGCGGTGGGGGTCGAGCAGAACTACACCGTGCGCCAGGGCGACTCGCCGAGCCTCGTGGCGCAGTTGTTCGGCATCACGATGAGCGAACTGTTGGCCTACAACGGTCTGGTTGCCTCGGCGCAGTTCCCGTATCCGGGCTCGGTGTTGCGCATCCCGCCGACGGCGATGGTGCTCAATCCCGAGATCGTGGTCGCACCGAACGTGTCGGCTCCGGCGAGCACGCCTGGTTGTGAGCCGCGACCCGCAGGCACGTATCAGATCGCCGCGGGTGACTCGATCTTTGCGATCCGTCGCAAGTTCTGCATCTCACTCGCGTCGCTCTTGTCCGCCAATGGTTGGAACTCTTCGAGCGCCTCGATCTCTCCGGGGCAGATCATCAACATCCCG
>JBJTFU010000036.1:0-11461 GCA_046093585.1 Ilumatobacteraceae bacterium
GAGACGAAGCACGGGTTCATTTGCGCCAACAGTGGCGTGGATCTGTCCAACGTCGAGCGCGGATACGCGGCGCTCCTCCCCCTCGACAGTGACCGCTCCGCGCGTCGGATCCGCGAAATCGTGCGCGCCAATCTCGGCGTCGAAGTGGGCGTGATCGTGAGTGACACTTTCGGACGGCCCTGGCGGATGGGCCTCACGGACGTGGCCATCGGCGTGGCCGGTATCGCCGGTGTAGTCGACCTCCGCGGTACACCCGATGCGCTCGGACGAACGATGCAAGTGACCGAGGTGTGTGTGGCCGACCAGCTGGCAGGTGCGGCCGAGATGGTGATGGGCAAGTCATCGGGCGTGCCCGTCGCGATCATCCGCGGCGCGAACGCCGAGTGGTTCCGCGAGGCATCGATGAAAGAGATCGTGCGCCCCGCGCGCGAGGACCTGTTCCGCTAGTCGCGCAGTTCGGAAGGCATCCGCAGGAACAGGTTGCGGAACACCTTCAACCCGTCGTCGAGCGACGTCCACGGTTGCCAGCCCAATTGGATGCGCGCCCTGATCGGTGACAGCGACACTCGCTGGACGTCTCCGGCTCGTCGATCGACCTTGACCGCCCGTCGCTCCGAGCCTGCGGCAAGGCGCTTCCACACCTCTTCGACCGTGGTCTGTGTTCCCGTGCCCACGTTGATGTCGAGCCCGTCGCCGCGCGTGAGAGCGCGAAAGATCGCATCCACTGCGTCGTCGATATAGACGAAATCACGCGCCTGTTTGCCGGTGCCGAAGATCTCGGCGTCCTGACGTCGGATGATGGCCGAGGCGAAGGAGGCGACCACTCCGTCCTCCGGACGCTGACGCAATCCGTACACGTTCGCTCCGATCAGCGAGGTGTACTCCACCGCGTGCACTTCGCGATACACCCCGAGCGCTTCGCGAATCGACTTCGCGACCAACTGCGGCACTCCCGCGGGCGCGGTCTCGTAACCCTCCTTCACCGGCAACCGTCGCACCTCCACCTCGCCGTAGACGAGGGCCGCCGGAAGGAACGTCACCACCTTGCGTACCCCGTGATGACGGGCCGCCTCGAGCACGCTGACCGTCACGTCGAGCGCCTGCAGACTGTCGCGCAACCTCGTGGCACCCGGATGGAGGGCGGCGAGATGCACGATCAGGTCGGGCCGTCGCAGACCGACGAGTTCCGCGAATTCGATCGAAGCCGCGTCCAGATGGTGGAACTTCAACTCCCCGCCCATCGCCCGCGCTTCGGCGAGGTTGGCGAGCGATCCCGTCGACAAGTCGTCCACCACTTCGACGGGAAGCGATTCGGCCAGCAGTCGCTCCACCACGTGCGAGCCGACGAACCCTGCGCCGCCCACGACGAGTACCGGGCCGCGGACTTCGGGGAGTCGCGAACGACGAGCGCGTCCGGTGCGCGTCTCAGCCATGTGGTTCATCCGGGCGCTTGATACCGCTGAGCGTCTCTCCGGCTTCGACCACGCCGTCTTTGCCGATCACGGAGTCGATCACCACCGCGCCGTCACCGACCAATCCCATGACGAGCGAGCCGCTCACGATGGCGTCCCGACCGACCACCGCTCCCGGCAGGATCACGCTGCGGCGCACCGACGCTCCCCGTCCCACCTGTGCCCCGGCACCAACGACCGCATCCGTTACCTCCACATCGTCGTCCACCGCGGCCGCCGCGTCGATCGCGGTCGTCGCGCCACTGTGCAATGCATGGAGGTTGGCGTCGAGATACGTGTCGGGCCGTCCCGCGTCGATCCAGTAGTCGTTCGTCGCCATCGCATACAGCGCTCCCTCGCCGACGATCGCAGGAAACACCACGCGCTCGATCGACAACTTCTGTCCGTCGGGCATGCGCTGCAGACTGCGCGGCTCGATCACGTAGGTGCCTGCACTCGCGAAGTTGCTCGACGATTCTCCGGGTGCCGGTTTCTCGACGAATCGCGTCACCAAACCGTTCGGTTCGATCTCGACGATGCCGAATTGACTCGGGTCTTCGACGGGAGTGAGCGAAATGGTCGCCTCACCCCCACTACGCCGATGGAAGTCGATCAACGAAGCCACGTCCAACGACGTCATCACGTCACCGTTGGCGACGACGAAGGTGGAGTCGATACCGGCGCGACGAGCGGCGAAGCCGATTGCACCGGCCGTGTCGAGTGGTGTGTCCTCCACCGCGTAGGAGAGGTTCACGCCGGCACACCGGTCGCCCGGGAACGCAGCAAAGAAGGGATCGGGTTGGAAACCAAGTGCGAGCACCGCGTCGGTGATACCACCGCGAGCCAAGCGGCTGAGCAAGTGCTCGAGCATCGGACGATCACCGATGGGTAACAGCGGTTTGGGCGTCGTGTACGTGAGTGGCCTCAGCCGAGTACCGAAACCCCCGACGAGCACGACCGCGTGCATCGCGTGGCGCTTATCCCTGGCGCTGGACCGTGGAGACTTCGGCGGCCGAATCGGGCTGTGGCACGTCGGCGCCATCTTTGATGAACGCGAGCACGATCGCCATGTTGTCGTCGGTCAGACGCACACCGTCGAAGCTGGCGATCGACCGCTCGGAGGTGGCTGTATCGAGCGCATCGGGCCACGTCACCACGACGAGCGAGCCGGGCTCGCCGTCGCACTCGGTGGTTCCTTCCTCCACTGGTTGACCGCCGTTGACCGACACCGACGCCGGGAAGGTGATCGACGAATCGGTCACCTCGAGCCCGTAGAGATCGAAGATCGTGCCCAACCTGGCCTTGCGCTCACCCGCGAGGACCTGGGGCTTCCACAACACGAGTCCCTCACCGACGATCGTCGTGGAGGCTTCTGGATCGATCGCATCAGCGGCCGGGACGGCAGCAATGCCCTGCACGAACTCGTCGCAGACGTAGACACCGAACGACAGCGCGTACTGCTGTTCCGCCGTGAGCGAGGCATCCACGACGGGCTCGGACTGGCGGGCATAGGCGACGAGGATCGAACCGACGAGGATGATCGCGAGGATCACCGTGGCAAAGGTCGAGCCGCCTTGGAAGCGGACTTTCTTGCCCTTGCCCTTCTGGGCCAAGCGAGCAATTTTCTGGGCAGAAGATGAACGAGCCACGGTCCGCTCAGGCTATCGGTCTTCACCCGTGACGCGACGAGAGGAACAGCGATTCGTATGCCACTGCGACGCCACTCGGTGAGACATGACGCTCGACCCACGCCCGTCCGCCCCGACCCATCGCCGACAATCGCTCCGGGTCGGCCAACATCTCGCGCAACGCGGCGATGAAGGCCGTGGGGTCGTCGGGAGCGACCGCGATGCCACCACCGCTGTCGGCCAACAGTCGCGGTATCTCCGTACCGGGATCGATCGCAGCGAGCAGCGCCCGACCCGCGGACAACACCGAATACGACTTCGAAGGCACGCTCACCCTGGCCAATCCCTTGCGCAGTGGCACCACGTGCACGTCCGCGGCCGCGAGCACCTCGGGTAACCGCTCGATCGGTTGATAATCGACGAAGCGCACGTTGGCCAGGCCGCGCGCACGTTCCTCGAGCGACTCTCTCGCTGATCCGTCCCCGTTGATCACGAACTGCGCGGCAGGAATCGCTCTCGCCGCTTCGATCATCAACTCGAGCGACTGCGAGTAGCCGACGTTGCCGGCATACATCACGACGGGCTCGTCCCCGATCCCGAGATCCGCACGATACGAGTTGTTGCGTGACACCGGCGCGATGGCGACGGTGTCGACGAAGTTCGGGATCACTCGCACACGATGGCCGTCGCGAGGGCCGAGTTTCGCTCGCATGTTGGCGGCAAGATCCTCGGACAACGCCACCACGTCGTCGCTCCGGCGATAACTGAACTTCTCCAACCAACGAGCCACCGACACGACGAGCGGATTGGTGATCGCTCCCGTCTCGATGGCGGCATCGGGAAAGACGTCTTGGATGTTGAACACGAGCCGGCCCCCACGCACCGCGCGAACGAGCCATCCCGTCACGCCGAGTGTGAGCGGTGGCGACATCGCCAGCACGCCGTCCACGCGACCTCTTCCTCCTGCGAGCAACCCCCGCACACCGACGAGCAGACTGAACAAGACGAACCCGATGGCTCGGCGCAGGATGTTCGACTTGGACTTACCGGGGAACGGGTTGACCCTGCTGATCGTGCCCCACTCCGTGCGCTCAACGCGCCACCATCGCGTCTCGAAGCCGCGCTCCACACGATGCTCGCGATACCACGGCGCAGCCGTGATCACGTGCAGTTCGTGTCCGCGCTTGGCCAACTCGTCGATGATCCTCGTCATCACCACACCCGTCGGCGCGATGTCCGGCGCGAAGTGCGGACACAACACGATCAGCCGCAGTCGGCGCGACGCGGTCATGCCACCGATCCTCTCATCACCGACGCATACGCCGAAGCGAGATCGTCGCCCGATGCGGCCACGGAGAACGACCCCGCGCGCACCCGTCCCGCTGCGATCATCGCGTCGCGCCGGCTCGCCACCGTCGTGAGCGCCGACGCCCACGACGACTCGTCGAGGGGCAAGACGAGCGCCGCATCGCCCACCACTTCGGGTACGGCCGCACGATCGGAACAGATCACCGGGGTGCCGATGGTCATCGCCTCCACGAGAGGCGCGCCGAAGCCTTCGTACAGGCTCGGAAACACCATCGCCTCGGCCAACGCCAGCAGTCCGTCCCGATCTTCGTCACTCACGCGGCCGATCATGTGCACGCGATCGGCGACTCCGAGTCGCGCAGCGAGCGCCATGACCTCGTCGTGGGCGAGGCCCGATGAACCGGCGCACACGAGCGTGACGTCACGCCAACTGGTCGCCAACAATCGAATGAGGAACCGATGGTTCTTGTGCGGGTGTGTGACGGCCGGATACACCACCACCTTGCCCTCACCGAGACCGAAGCGCGCACGGAGTTGCGGCGCCGCCGTGGCGTTGCCGCCGAGCGACGCGGGCATGCCATGGCGCACGACGACGACCTTCGCCTCCGGTATGCCGAAATTCTCGACGAGCGTTCCCTGGACGAATCGTGAGGGAACGGCGATCAACGATGCGCGGGCGATCGACGCGGGAACTCGGCGGCGTAAGTACGCGAGCTTGAGCCGCGAGAAGTACTCGGGATACGCCGTGTATTGCACGTCATGAATCGTGAGCAGCGTGCGACGCGGACCGACCGACGGAATCGTTCCGCCACCGTGGTGCACGATGTCGAAACCCGCGGTTGCTCGAGCGAGCCACGTGTTCTCCGTCACGACGCGCACGGCTCGACGGTTGCCCGTGGTCGGGGCTTCATGGATCGTGCAGGCGGCCGCGAGTTCGGGATGTGCAACGGCGAAACCGCGCGGGGCGAAGACGTGGGTCTCGAACTCGGAGCGATGGGCGGTCAGTCCGAGCAACTGGCGCACGAGGTATTCCTCGCTCCCACCCACCCGACCGGGTACGCACCACGTCATGTTGACGGCGATACGAGTGGTCACGTGCGCACCAACTCGTCGTACACCGCGGCCGTCGCTCGGGCGGCGGCATCCCACGTCATCTCGCTCGCCCGCGCGCGTGATCGCGTCGTCCACTCTTCGCGATTTCGCAAGGCCTCGGCGATCCCGTCGGCGATCGACGATGCGGTCGACGGGTCGACGAGTACCGCGGCACTTCCCGCCACTTCTTCGGTCGAGGTACCTCTCGACGTCACCACGGGTGCCCCTTGTGCCATGGCCTCGAGGATCGGCAGGCCGAATCCTTCCCACAACGAGGGATAGACGAACGCCATCGCCGATCGGTACAAGACACGCAGCGACAGGTCGTCGACATGACCGACGAAATGAACGCGCTCGGTGTCGACTGACCGAGCCGCGTCGCCCCACCCTGATGCACCTGCGACGACGAGCGGCGGCAGCGTCGAGTCACTCATCACTGCCTCGATCAGTCGCGAGAGGTTCTTGCGCGGCTCGATGGTGCCGACGAACAACAGGTACGAGGTGGGCACGTCGAGCGCTTCGAGCACCTTCGTCGTCTCCTCCGGCGAAGGCTCGACCACGCGTACGCCGAGTGGCACGAGACGCAACCGCTCGGGCTCGAGTCCCGCGGCGATGCAATCGTCGTAGGTGGCTCGCGAACTGACGATGATGCGATCGGCCCGCTTGCGAATCGCTCGCAGGCTGCGGCGAAACACGGCGTTCCCGCGGCGCGGAAAGAACTCCGGGTACCGCAAGTTCGCCAAGTCATGGACGGTGACGACGAGCGGACGGCTGGTGGCGAAGGGAACGATCGTGGTGGAGTGCACGAGGTCGAGATTCGGCCACACCGACTCGACCTTCGGCCAACGGAATCGCAGCATGGTCTCGTAGAGCAGCGGGCGCTTCGACGGCAATCCAGCCACGTCGATCGAGAGGTCGAAATCGACGGCGGGATCGTCACCGTGCGTTCCGGACACGCCGAGCAGTTCGACATCGGGACGAACGTTCGGCATCGCCCGAGCGATCTCGAGCGCGGCGACTGCGGTGCCACCAGGGACGCGGTGCCAGCACTGCTCAAGGGTGTAGGCGACCCGCACTCGTCCATTGTGCCAACTCGGTATCGTCGGAGTGCATGACCGAACGAAGTGCCCAGTCGTGGCAAGGCCGCACCGTCGTGGTGACGGGCGGCAACGGATTCCTCGGCACCAAGGTGGTCGACCGACTGCGTTCACTCGGCGCGAACGTGATCGCACCTCGTCGGCGTGAAGCCGACCTCACCAAGATGGGCGTCGCCGAGCAGTTGTTCACCACGCATCGACCGAGCCACGTGATCCACCTCGCGGCCCGCGTCGGCGGCATCGGCTACAACCAGGTGGCACCAGCCCAGCTGTACCTCGACAACCTGATGATGGGCACGTTCACGATCGAAGCCGCCCGGGCCGCGGGAGTGGAGAAGACCGTGATCCTCGGCACGGTGTGTTCGTATCCGAAGTTCACGCCGGTGCCGTTTCGCGAGCAATCGATTTGGGATGGCTACCCGGAGGAGACGAACGCGCCGTACGGGATCGCCAAGAAGGCGCTCCTCGTGCACGCGCAGGTGAACGAAGCGCAATACGGTCAGCAGTTCGCGTTCGTCATCCCGACCAATCTCTACGGACCTGGCGACAAGTTCCACGAGTCGGTCTCGCACGTGATTCCCGCGCTGATCAAGAAGTGCGTGGAGGCCAAGGAGCGCGGCGACGACAAGGTGCAAGTGTGGGGAACCGGCACGGCCAGTCGTGACTACCTGTATGCGGACGATGCGGCCGAGGCGATCGTGCTGGCCGCGGCAGTGCGCACCGGAACCGAGCCGATCAACCTCGGCAACAACCGTGAGGTGACGATCCGTGAAACCGCGGAGACGATCGCCCGCGTGGTCGGTTTCACCGGAGAACTCGTGTGGGACCCGACCAAGCCGGATGGTCAACCGCGACGACGTGTGGATGCGTCGCGCGCCGAACATGAACTCGGGTGGCATGCGCACACCGATTTCGAGGAAGGTATCCGCAACACTGTCGAGTGGTACCTCGCCAACAGAGCCGAAGCGGAGAAGGCACCCGAGTAGCGACGTGAGCTTCCCTCCCCCGCAACTCCCCCCACCGTTGCCACCGCGGGCCACGACCCGCAGGCGAACGTTCGGACGCAACAAGCAGCCCTTCCAAGGCCGCTATCGAGATCTACGGCGTAATCCATTCGTGTTCACCAACGCGATGATCTCGATCAACGTCGGCATCCATGTCTGGGGGCTGCTCACCGGCAGCGGAGTCGGCCGCGACCAACTCCTGCAGGTGCAAGAAGCGATGGTCATCTCGCGTCAGTTCATCGACGACGGCGAGTGGTACCGGCTCGTTTCGGCGGGATTCGTCCATTTCGGCATCTTCCACGTCGCCATGAACATGCTCCTGCTCTACCAACTCGGTCGACTGCTCGAGCCGTCCCTCGGCACCCTGCGTTTCGGTCTCGTCTACTTCGCGTCACTCCTCGCTGGTTCTGCTGGCGCGCTGCTGCTCTCTCCCGACGCGTTCACCGGCGGTGCTTCTGGTGCCGTGTTCGGGCTGATGGCCGCTGGAGTCGTCGGACTGCGTCAGCGCGGGGTGAACCCGATGCGCACCGGTCTCGGACTGACCTTCGTGATCAACCTGCTGATCACGATCACGATCCCCGGAGTCTCGATCGGCGGCCACTTCGGTGGTGCAATCGCGGGAGCACTGTGTGGTGCCGCGATGATTCCGCCGCCGCGCACGCGGCAACCGGGATGGTGGCAAGTGGCGGTGCCGATCGCGATCGCCATTGCCAGCGTGGCGATCGCCGTCACACCGCTCTCATAACCTGCGGCGATCATGCTCTCCTCGTTCGTGCCGCCCCTCACACTCCCGCGCGCCCGAGTCGAACCCATCCGTAACGCGGCGGAGGCACTCAGCGTCGTCTCGCTCGCCATCTCGCGTCCGTTGCGTGAAGAACTCGTGGTGATCACCTGCGATCGACTCGCCACAGGGCAATCGATCGCAGTGTTCGACGTTCGTGCCGACACCCCGGCCGACTTGCACGCATTGGCCCACGACGTCGTCGGACTCGCGTCGTCGTCACCTATCGCCACGGGCGTGATCGTCGCTCATGTCCAGCCAACCGACTCATCATCCACACACGACCATGTGGGGCGGATCCTCTCGTCGTGCCTGGATCGGGCAGGACTACGCCTGCTGCACTCGTTCACCGTGTGCCACGGTGCAGTACACGTGACTCCTCAGTGACAAGCGCAGCCGCCGCCGCAACCGCCGCCGGTGCGCGGTGCGGGCGTTGTCGGCGCAGTGGCCCCGCCCACTGACGAGAACACGCTGAGCAGTCGCACCACGGAGGTGTGACCATCGGGGCAACTCGCGGGTTCGTCTGCTGCGGCCATCGAACGACGCTCTTCGAACGTGACGTCGCAGGTCTTGCAGCGGAACTCGTAGAGCGGCATGGTCGTAGTCTAGAAATCGTGAACACGCCGCTGCAGGTCCGCCCCGCCGTCGTCGAGCCACTCACCGAGCGCATTCCCGAGACGGGCGAGCCGGTCATGGCCCACATCGTGAAGACGGGGCCCGACGAGGATGCGGCAGCCAAAATCCTCGAGGCGCGTATCAACGGCACGCCGATCGAGGCACTGTGCGGGCACGTCTGGGTGCCGTCACGCGACCCCAAACAGTTGCCGCTGTGCGACGTGTGCAAAGACATCTACGAGACGTACCGCGCGTTCAACGATCACCTCAACGAGCGACCGAGCGAGTAGCGCTCAGCGGAAGTTGCGCGCCGGTACGCGAGCCGGCATCACGAGCGGCGCGATGTGCTCGGCCACCACGTTGACCACTCCTCCATCGCCCACCTCCAGTCGACCCCGCACGAACAGTGCGCCGGCACCGCGGGCGACACGGCGATAGCGGGCCCAGCACCCCTGCGAACAGACCACGTTGATCAGCCCGGTTTCGTCCTCGAGGTTGATGAACGTCACGCCGCGCGCCGTCATCGGTCGCTGACGATGGGTGACGGTGCCAGCCACCACCACCTTGTCGAGGCCGACGGTCGCGAGATCACGCGCAGCGACGACACCGAGCCGTGAGAGCTCCTCGCGCAACAACTCCGTCGGGTGTCCGCGCGTGGAGATACCGGTGCTCCACAGATCTGCCACCACCTCCTCCATCGGGGCCAGTCCCGGCAGGCTCGGCGCGTCGGCACCGACGGTGATGCCAGCCAAACGATCCGGTCGGGACTGAGCCACTGCACCCGCACTCCACAACGCACTGCGTCGCGACGCACCGAAGCACTCATCGAATGCGCCCGCAGTGGCCAACGACTCCAGATGCGACTCCTGCACCCGCGGCACACGGCGCACCACGTCTTCCATGTCGAGGAAGGGACGGGCAGAGGCGATCTCTTCGGCCAACTCGACGGAGATACCGCGCACCGACGAAATGCCGAGACGTACCGCGAACCCGCCGAACGACTCGGCGCACGGCTCGAGCGTGGCGTCGTGCGACGAGGCGTTGAGATCGGGTGAGCGCACCACCACACCGTGGCGTCGCGCGTCCTGCACCAGCGAATGCGGCGACCAGAACCCCATCGGTTGTGAGTTCACGAGCGCGGCGCAGAACGCAGCGGGTTCGTGCAACTTGATCCATGCAGAGGCGTACACCAGGTAGGCGAAGCTCACCGAGTGACTCTCGGGGAACCCGTAGTTGGCGAACGCCTGCATCTTCATGAAGATCTGGTCGGCGACTTCCCCGACGATGCCGTTGTGCGCCATGCCCGCATACAGCCGATCGCGCAACCGCAACATGCGCGCCCGTGAACGCTTCGAACCCATCGCTTGACGCAACTCGTCGGCTTGCGCCGGCGTGAACCCGGCGACGTCGATCGCCATCTGCATCAACTGCTCTTGGAACAACGGCACACCGAGGGTCTTGCCGAGGCTGTTCTCGAGCAGCGGATGCAGGTACGTCACCGGCTCCTTGCCGTTGCGCCGACGAATGTAGGGATGCACGGATCCACCCTGGATCGGACCCGGTCTGATCAACGCCACTTCCACCACGAGGTCGTAGAACCGACGGGGCTTGAGTCGCGGAAGTGTGGCCATCTGAGCGCGCGACTCGATTTGGAACACCCCCACCGTGTCGGCACGACACAACATCGCGTAGACCTCGTCTTCCTGCGGGATCGTCGCCAGATCCACCTCCACTCCGCGATGCTCACGAATCAGATCCACCGCCCGGTGCAGAGCCGAGAGCATCCCCAGCCCGAGCAGGTCGAATTTGACGAGACCCGCCGCGGCGCAGTCGTCCTTGTCCCACTGCAGCACGCTGCGACCCTCCATACGCCCCCACTCCCCGGGACACACCTCCGTCACCGGGCGATCGCACATCACCATTCCTCCCGAGTGGATGCCCAGATGGCGCGGCGCGTGCTCCACCTGTGCAGCGAGTTCGAGTACCGCGGCGGGAATCTCCGGCGTGGCAGCGGCTGCTTCGCCGAGGTGGGAGAACCGATCGATCTGCTTGCTCCAGGCATCTTGTTGGCCAGGCGCATAACCGAGCGCCCGAGCCATGTCGCGCACCGCCGAACGCGCACGGTAGGTGATCACGTTGGCCACCTGGGCGGCGTGATGACGACCATGACGCTCGTAGACGTACTGGATGACCTCCTCGCGACGGCCGCTCTCGATGTCGATGTCGATGTCCGGTGGGCCATCGCGTTCGGGCGAGAGGAAACGCTCGAACAACAACCCGAGCGACACCGCATCCACCTTCGTGATGCCGAGCGCGTAACACGCAGCACTGTTGGCCGCGCTGCCACGACCCTGACAGAGGATGTTGCTGCGCTCGCAGAATTGCACGATGTCCCAGACCACGAGGAAGTAGCCGGCAAAACCGAGCGTGGCGATCACCTCGAGTTCGTGATCGATCGTGCGCCAGGCACGACTGCGTAGGGAGA
>JBJTFU010000037.1:0-21920 GCA_046093585.1 Ilumatobacteraceae bacterium
CAGTACCAGGAGGACCCACAGTTCGACCTCGTCGGCGCCGAGTTGCAGGAACTGTTGATCTCCCTCAACTCCCAAGACCTCGCTCTCTCGCGCGTCGAGGTGCCGCGACGCGAGTCGCTCGCCAAGATGTACGACAAGGAACCGGCGTCCCTCGGTGTGATGTGCGCCCGTCACCTGCTCGTCGACACCGAGTCGGAGGCACGTGATGCGATGCAACGTGTGCTCGACGGTGAAGACTTCGCCGACGTTGCGGCCGAGGTGTCCACCGAACCGAACGCCGACGCGACGGGTGGTGCACTCGCGGGCGAGGGCAACGACTGCCTCGCGCGCGGCGTGTACCCGGAACAAATCGTCAACGCCTTGGGGGTCGGCGCGCGGAAGGCCCGCGCGGGCGTGCCCACCGATCCGGTCAAGTCGAGCTTCGGCTACCACATCATCTTCATCCGTCCTTTCGACGAAGTCGCCGACTCGATCGAAGCGACGATCACGGAACAACCGGGGCAGTACCTGCTCTCCGGTTATCTCGCCACCTCCAAGATCACCGTCGCGTCGCGCTTCGGAAAATGGGATCCGAGCGTCGGCCAGATCGTCGCCAGCTGAACTTGACCGGGCGAATCGTCGTCGTCGGGCTCGGCCCGGGCCCACTCGATCTGCTCACCGCGGCAACGCTCCGCGAAGTCGAACGGATCCCCCACCGTTATCTCCGCACCTCGCGCCATGACTCGGCGAGCGCAGTGCCGGGGGCGAGCACCTTCGACCACCTCTACGAGTCGGGCGACACCTTCGACGAGGTGTATCGACACATCGTCGAGACGTTGGTGGAGGCGGCGAACGATCGAGGCGAGGTGCTCTACGCGGTACCGGGCTCGCCGTTCGTCCTCGAGACGACGGTGCAACTCCTCCTCGCCGACGACCGCGTGCAGGTGACTGCACTGCCAGCGATGAGCTTCCTCGATCGCGCGTGGGCGCTCCTCGGCATCGACCCCGTGAACGCAGGCGTGCGCTTGGTCGACGGTCACCGCTTCGTCGAACAAGCGGCCGGCGAATGCGGTCCGTTGCTCGTCGCTCAGGTGCACGACACGTGGGTGATGTCGGACGTCAAGCTCGCCTACGAGGACGCGACGGGAGACGAAGAGGTGTTGATCCTGCACCACCTCGGCCTCCCCGACGAACGTCTCATCCGCACCACGTGGCAGGAACTCGACCGCGTGCACGAGCCCGACCATCTCACGTGCCTCTACATTCCGCGCCTGGCGAGCCCCATCGCGGGCGAGATGCAGCGCCTCCACCGACTCGCCCGTACGTTGCGTGAGCGTTGTCCGTGGGATCAGGAGCAGACGCACGCTTCGTTGATCAAGCACCTGATCGAAGAGACGTACGAGGTGGTGGATGCGGTGAACGCGCTCGATGCCAACGACCCGGCAACCGATCAGGAACTCATCGAGGAGTTAGGGGACCTGCTCTACCAAGTGGAATTCCACGCCACGATCGCCGAGCAGGAGGGTCGTTTCACGCTGAGCGAAGTGGTCCAGACGCTGCACGACAAGCTCGTGCGCCGACACCCGCACGTGTTCGGCGATGTGCAGGCCAACACCGCCGACGACGTGGTGGACACGTGGGATTCGGTCAAGCGCACCGAACGCGGTGAGTCGGCGTCCATCTTCGACGGCGTGGCCAAGTCGTCGCCATCGCTCTCCTACTCGCAGAAGGTGCAGAAGCGCGCCGCCGGGGTGGGCTTCGACTGGCCTGATCACCAAGGCGCGCTCGACAAGATCGTCGAGGAGTCGAAGGAACTGGCCAGTGCGAGTGGTGCAGAGGCGATCGAGATGGAACTCGGCGACCTGTTGTTCAGCGTGGGCAACGTGGCTCGACACCTCGGCGTGGACGCCGAGTCGGCGCTCCGTAGATCCACCGACAAGTTCCGTCGCCGATTCGAGGAAGTGGAGCGGCTCGCTCGGGCCAGATCACTCGAGTTGTCTTCGCTGTCGCTCGAAGAACTCGATGGTTTGTGGAACGAGGCGAAGGCCAATCTGGGCCACTGAGTAAGTTGTGGCGATGAGCAAAATCGCCAGCGTCACCGCACTCGAAGTCCTCGACTCGCGAGGCAACCCCACCGTCGAAGTCACGGTGACCCTCGACTCCGGCGCGACGGGAACCGCGATGGTTCCCTCGGGCGCGTCCACGGGAGAACACGAGGCGGTCGAGTTGCGCGATGGCGGATCGCGATACCTCGGCAAAGGCGTCACCAAGGCCGTCGCCAACGTCAACTCGTCGATCGCCGAGGCGCTCGCCGGAATGGACGCGAACGACCAAGCATCAGTCGATCGGCGGATGATCGAGGTCGACGGCACGCCGAACAAATCGAAACTCGGTGCGAACGCAATCCTCGGAGCGAGTCTGGCCACGAGCAAGGCGGCGGCCGCACACTCGAAGACCGCGCTGTATCGCCACGTCGGCGGATCACAGGCCTGCTTGCTTCCCGTGCCGATGATGAACGTGGTGAACGGCGGCGCACACGCCGACAACAACGTCGACCTGCAGGAGTTCATGGTGATGCCGATCGGTGCGCCGTCGTTCAGCGAAGCGCTGCGCTGGGGCGTGGAGACATATCACACCCTGAAGAAAATCCTCGCCAAGCGTGGGCTTGCCACGGCAGTCGGCGACGAAGGTGGATTCGCCCCCGACCTCGAAGACAACGAATCGGCGATCAAGGTGCTCGTCGAGGCGATCGAGACGGCGGGGTTCACTCCCGGCACGGACATCGCCATCGCTCTCGACCCGGCGATGAGCGAGTTGTACCGCGACGGCGCGTACCACCTCGAGGGTCGCGCGTTCTCCGCATCCGAACTCGTCGACTGGTGGACGAACCTCGTCGACCGCTACCCCATCGTCTCGATCGAGGACGCGATGGCCGAGGACGACTGGGACGGCTGGAAGTTGCTCAGCGACCGGCTGGCCAAGCGGATTCAACTCGTCGGTGACGACCTCTTCGTCACCAACACCGAGCGCCTGCAGATGGGCATCGATCGCGGCGTGGCCAACAGCGTGCTCGTCAAGGTGAACCAGATCGGTTCACTCACCGAGACACTCGAGACGATCCACCTCGCCAACTCCAAGTCGTACTCGAGCGTGATGAGCCATCGCAGCGGCGAGACGGAGGACTCGACCATCGCCGATCTCGCCGTAGCCACCAATTGCGGTCAGATCAAGACGGGCGCACCGGCACGCAGCGACCGTGTGGCGAAGTACAACCGACTGCTGAGGATCGAACACGAACTCGGCGCGAACGCACGCTTCATCGGAAAGAAGGCGTTGGCGCCCCGCAAGGCCTGATTGCCACCACCCCCAAGCCGGTGAAGGCCACAATTGTCGGGTGAGCGACACCGACCTCCACGTCCTGCCGAACCGTCGCCTGCGCACCGCCGCGCGCCCGGTCGGCGTGGTGATGGTGGTGGCACTCGTCGTCATGCTGTTCGTGTTTCCCGTGCGCACCTGGCTGAACCAGCGCGACATGCTGGCCGAGCGTCGCGCCGAATACGCCGCCTACGAAGACATCGTGGAGAACCTCCAGGACCAGATCACCTACCTCGAGTCCGAGCAGGGTCTCCGCGACGCGATCCGCACCCAACTCGGGTTCCTCGCACCCGACGAACGCCGTGTGCCATTGATGGCCGCCCCCGAACTGTCGGCGACGTTTCCCGAACGCTGGCCGTACAGCATCGTCTCCTCGATGATGCTCGTGCGCACCTTGCAGGCCACCGAGCGCGCCATCCAGGGCGAGATCACGCTCACGCCACTCGCCCCCTGAGGGCCGAGCTCAGTAGCGTCTGGTCGTCGAAAGGCGACATGTGGCAGGCAGCATCCTCGGCAACCGCGTGTTGCGCAAAGAAGACCCTAAGTTCCTCACCACCGGCGGTCAGTACGTCGACGACTTGTTGAACGAACCGCTGCTGGCGGGTGCAGCACACGTCACCTACGTGCGCTCGACCGTGGCCCACGGACGAATCCTGTCCATCGACACGAGTGCCGCCGAGGAAATGGACGGGGTGATTGCAGTGTTCACCGCGCAGTCGCTCGGACTGCAACCAGAGAACGCCACCTACAACCCCGCGGCCAAGCGCACGTTGCTCGCTGGTGACAAGGTGCGCTTCGTCGGCGAGCCGGTTGCGGCGATCCTCACCGAACGTCCCGAGCAAGGTGAAGACGCTGCCGAGCAAGTGATCGTCGACTACGACGTGCTCGAGGCGATCATCGACATCGTGGGCGCGATGGAGACCGACACGCTCATCTTCGACGACATCCCGAACAACGTCGTGTTCGACACCGCAGCGATCGGTATGCCCGACATCTCGGGCGACTCGTTCTTCGACGGGTGTGACGTGATCGTCGACGGTCGCTTCGTGAATCAGCGCGTCGCCCCCTGCCCACTCGAGGTGCGCGGATGCGCCGCCACCTGGCACGACGGCCGGCTCGTGCAGTGGACCTCCACCCAACACGCTCAGGGTGCACGCAAGAACATCGCCAAGGCCAACGGCATCGACGAATCGCTCGTCCGCGTGATCACGCCCGACGTCGGAGGTGGCTTCGGCGCGAAGATCGGCACCTACCCCGAGGAGGTGTTGCTCGGCGTGCTCGCCAAGCGCATCGCGCGACCGGTGCGTTGGCGCGAGACGCGTAGCGAATCGATGGTCGCTCTCGGCCATGGCCGCGCACAGATCCAATACGTCCGCATCGGCGGTTCACGCGACGGCAAGGTGCACGCCGTGTCGGCGAAGATCCTCCAGGACTCGGGGGCGTGGGTGGATGTCGGCGCAGTGCTCGCGCCGTTCATGACCCGGCCGATGCTCTCTGGCGTCTATGCGATCGATCGCATCGAGTGCCGGACGATCTCGATTGCCACCAATACCACTCCCACCGTGGCCTATCGCGGCGCAGGCAGACCCGAGGCCACCGCCTTGATCGAGCGCGCGATGGATCTCTTCGCCCACGAGCTCGGGCTCGACCCCGTCGACGTGCGGAGGAAGAACCTGGTCGCCCCGTTCGACGAGCCGCACACCACCGCGATCGGTCAGCAGTACGACGTCGGCAACTATGAAAAAGCGCTCGACCTCGTGCTCGAACGTGCCGATTACACGAGCCTGCGCGCCGAGCAACGCGCACGACGTGAACGGGGTGACGACAAACTGCTCGGCATCGGCGTCAGCACCTACGTGGAGATCACGGGTGGCAACAGTGCCGGTGAAACCGCGCGCGTGGAGGTGCTGCCCACGGGTCGCGCGATCGTCTACACGGGCACGTCACCACACGGCCAGGGCCACGTCACCTCGTGGTCGATGATCCTCAACGCAGAGACGGGCATCCCGCTCGAGAACATCGACGTGGTGTGGGGCGACACCGACCTCGTTCCCGTCGGCGGAGGCACCATGGGTTCACGTTCGCTGCAGCAAGGTGGTGCGGCCGTGCACCAAGCCGCCGTCGAACTGATCGAGAAGGCCAAGGAAACCGCATCCCAGTTGCTCGAAGCGAGCGCGGCCGACATCGTTTTCGACGCCGATGGTGCCGCGTTCCACGTTGCAGGCACACCTGCGCGCTCCGTTGGTTGGAGCGACGTGGCGGCTGCCGCATCACCGACCGACGGCATCGTGCATGCCACCGACTTCGTCGCCAGCGGACCGACGTTCCCCTTCGGCGCGCACCTCGCGGTCGTCGAAGTGGATCGCGAAACGGGCAAGACCGTGCTCATCAAACACGTCGCCTGCGACGACGCCGGCAAGGTGCTCAACCCACTCATCCTCGACGGACAGATCCACGGCGGCATCGCTCAAGGCGCGGCGCAAGCACTGCTCGAGGAGGTGCGCTACGACGATGACGGCAACCCGATCACGTCGAACCTCGCCGACTACGCGTTCATCTCGGCGGCCGAACTGCCCACCTTCGAGGTGGTGCACATGGAGACACCCACCCCGCGCAATCCACTCGGGGCCAAGGGAATCGGCGAATCAGGGACGATCGGCTCGACTCCGGCGATCCAGTCCGCCGTCATCGACGCCGTCGCCCACTTGGGCATACGTCACATCGACATGCCCGCCACTTCGGAGCGGGTGTGGCGCGCGATCACTAGCGTGTCCGCGTGACGAACAGCCCTTCCAACTCCCCGATCCTCGCCGAGAATCTCACCCGCCACTTCGGCGAGGTGCGCGCGGTGGATGGCATCGACATGCAGGTCAACGCTGGCGAGATCTTCGGATTCCTCGGCCCGAACGGCGCAGGCAAGTCGACCGCCGTACGAATGTTGACCACCCTCCTTCGCCCCACTGCCGGCCGCGCGATCGTCGCCGGCTTCGACGTTGCCAAAGAGCCAGACGAGGTGCGTCGCCGGATCGGTGTGGCGTTGCAAGATGCGGCGATCGACCCGTTGATGACGGGCACCGAACTGTTGCAGTTACAGGCAGTGCTCTACGGAATCCCCTCCTCGCAGACGAAGTCACGCACCGCTGAACTGCTGGAGCGTGTCGGCCTCACGGCCGCTGGCGATCGTCGAGTGGGCACGTACTCGGGCGGCATGCGTCGCCGACTCGACCTTGCACTCTCCCTGATTCACCAACCAACCGTGCTCTTCCTCGACGAACCGACCACCGGTCTCGACCCGATGAGCCGACTGACCTTGTGGGAAGAGGTGCGCCGCCTCAATCGTGAGGGCACCACCGTGTTGCTCACCACGCAATATCTCGAGGAAGCCGACCAACTCGCCGACCGCATCGCGATCATCGACAAGGGCAAGATCGTGCGCGAGGGCAAGCCCCAAGATCTCAAGGCAGAGGTTGGCTTCCCCACGCTCATCGTCAACGTGAAGAAGGACCAGCAGGACGCCGCTCGCCAGGTACTCCTGCAGTTCGGCGAGTTGCGCCCCACCGCCGAAGGAACGCTCGGTGTCGGGTTGCGCGACGGAGCACAGGTGGTGACCGACGTCGTGCGCAAACTTGACGAAGCGCAGGTGCACCTGATCCACCTTGAGATCAACGAGCCGAGTCTGGACGACGTGTTCGCCGACGCCACGGGACACCGCCTGGAGGGCGACCAAGCGTGAGCACCGCGCTGCAACCGATCGCCGCATCGCGAAATTTTGGTCTCTCGCTGCGCCAGACGCAGGCCATGGCGTGGCGCTCCACCAAAGAGACGTTCCGCCAGCCCGCGCTCGTGGGTCCGAGCATGATCTTCCCGATCTTCTTTGCAGCACTCGGTGCGTCGTCGTTCAGCAGAGCGACCAGCCTGCCGGGATTCCCCAAGGTGGAATCGTTCCTGCAGTTCTCGTTGGCTGCCACCGTGGTCCAGGGCGTGTTGTTCGGTTCCGTCACGGGAGCGGCAGCACTGGCAACCGACATCCAGAACGGCTTCTTCGATCGTCTCCTGCTCGCCCCCACTAGCCGCACGGGAATCTTGATCGGCAGGTTGGCGGGCAGCGCCATCTTCGGTGCGGTGCAAGCAGCGGCCTTCATCGCAGTGCTGTGGCCATTCGGCGCCACCATCGAATCCGGCTTCGGTGGTGCACTCGTGATGGTGCTGAGCGGCGGCATCGTCGCGCTCGCCATCGGAGCCTTGATGTCGGCCGTGGCGATCAAGACGGCTTCGGCTGAAGCCGTGCAGGGGACTTTCCCGCTCCTGTTCATCCTGCTGTTCTTCTCGAGCGCGTTCTTCCCCCGCGAGACGATGTCGGGGCTCTACCGCAACATCGCCGATGTCAATCCGATCTCCTATTTGGTGGAGGGCATGCGCGAGCTCGTCTTAGTGGGATTCAACACATCGGCAATGGCCAGGGCGATCTTCATTCCCGCCGCAATCTGCGTGGTGGCGACCTTGATTGCGCTGCGTCAGCTTCGAGTCAGGTTGGCCGCCCGATGAGCACGATGCGCAGTGCCGGACAGATCTCTCTCCGCAATCTTCGTGCGATCCCACGTCTTCCTTCAGCGTTCTTTCCAGCGCTGTTGATGCCGATCTTCACGATGATCGCGTTCTCGGGCACGTTCTACGCCGTGACCAAGATCCCGGGTTTCCCCACCGATCGCTCGATCAACTGGTACATGCCGATCGGCGTGCTCTTCGGTTCCTCGTTCAGTGGCATCGGCATCGGCTTCACCACCATCCGCGACATCGAAACGGGTTTCTACGACCGCCTGCGGATGTCACCCGCTCCGCGAAATGCATTGATCATCGGGCCGTTGTTCACCGCGTGGATGCGCACCGTTCTGCTCAATCTGATCGTCGTGCCCATCGGCATCGCACTTGGTGTGCGCTTCGAGGGAGGAATCCTCGCCGTGCTCAGCCTGCTCGCTGCTTCGCTCGGCATGTCCACGATGTCGCTTGGTTGGGGGCTCGGCCTCGCATTCCGCTTCCGCGACATGCGCGCAGCGGCGATCATGCAGTTGTCCATCTTCATCGGGTTGTATCTCACGAGCGCGCAGATGCCGCTCGAGTTGATCAATGGTTGGCTCCACTCGGTAGCCACCTACAACCCGATCACCTATGTCTTGTATCTCGCTCGTCAAGGTCTCGTGCTGGACGGAACGACACATGACATGGCCTGGTCGAACACGTGGCCCGGCTTGCTCGCCATAGTCGCCCTGTCTGGTCTCGCCCTCCTATTTGCCCGCCGCAGCCTGGACAAGCTCGACAAGTAGCGGCCCGCCGCCCTGCCAACCGCCTGGTAACCAGCCCTTTTTGACGCGCCCCACGGTTGGGGCATGATGTGGGCGGGGCGTCCCCGACGCAGCGTCGGTGACGGAGACATAACTGGGGGTTGGCATGCAAGTCAGCATCACCGTCAATGGCACCGAGCATCGTGGCGAGGTGGAACCTCGAACGTTGCTCGTGCATTACATCCGTGAGCATCTCGGACTCACCGGAACCAACATCGGTTGCGACACGTCGAGTTGCGGCGCGTGCACCGTGCATCTCGATGGCGAAGCCGTCAAGAGTTGCACGATCCTCGCGGTACAGGCCGACGGTGGATCGGTCCTCACCATCGAAGGTCTGGCCAAGAACGGTGAGATGCATCCGATGCAAAAGGCGTTCATGGAGAATCACGGATTGCAGTGCGGCTACTGCACACCGGGGATGGTAATGGCCGCCATCAGCCTGCTCAACGAGAATCCCTCACCCACCGAACAGCAGGTTCGCGTTGGTCTCGAAGGAAACCTGTGCAGGTGCACCGGTTACCACAACATCGTCAAGTCAGTGCTTGCAGCCGCGGGCAAGAAGTAGGAGGAGCGAGATGACCATCATCGAGAATCGTCCCACCACCGTGATCGGCCAGCGAATGCTGCGCCGAGAGGACCCGGCACTGCTCACGGGTGAAGCCAAGTTCACCAACGACCTGAACATTCCCGGGGCGCTACACCTTGCCGTGCTGCGCTCCCCACATGCACACGCCCGCATCACATCCATCGATACGAGTGCGGCGAAAGCTGCCGCTGGTGTCGTCGCGGTGTACACGGGCAAGGAGCTTGCCTCGCTGTGGGCTGCTCCGATGCCGTGCGCGTGGCCAGTGACACAAGACATGAAGAATCCGGCGCACTATCCGATCGCCGTCGACAAGGTCTGTTACGTGGGTGATGGCGTCGCTGCCGTGCTCGCCACCTCCGAAACCGCGTCGCGAGATGCGCTCGACCTGATCGACGTCACCTACGAGGTGCTCCCTGCGGTAGTCGATCCGGAAGAGGCGCTCAAGGACGACGTCATCATCCATGAGGGCTTGGGCACCAACAAGTCCTACAGCTGGGCGCTCAAGGTGGAAGCACAAGAGGGTGCGGTGCAGAAGGCGTTCGACAGCGCTGCGTACACCGTGAGCGAGCGTTACGTCCAGCAACGACTCATCCCGATGGCAATGGAGCCTCGCGCAGTCGCTGCCGTGCCGCAGCCATTCGGCGGAGACATCACGCTCTACTCGGCGACACAGGTTCCCCACATTCTGAAGGTGATGACCGCGTTGACGCTGGGAATCCCCGAACACCAAGTCCGAGTCGTCGCACCGTCGGTGGGCGGTGGTTTCGGCTCGAAGTTGAACGTGTACGCAGAAGAGTTGCTCTGCGTCGGGCTCGCCCGCAAACACTCGGCACCGGTTCGCTGGGTGGAAGAGCGGACCGAGAACGCCCAGGCCACGATCCATGGTCGCGCACAAGTGCAGTACGTCGAACTCGCAGCCGATCAGGACGGCAAGCTCACCGCCGTCCGAGTCCGAATCGTCGGCGACATGGGTGCCTACCTGCAATTGGTCACACCCGGCGTTCCCATCCTCGGAGCATTCCTCTACGCAGGTGTGTACGACCTACCCCAGGCCTACGACTTCGTGTGCGACGGCGTGTTCACGACGATGACGCCAACCGACGCGTATCGCGGTGCAGGCCGACCAGAGGCAACGTACGCCATCGAAATGACGATGGATGCACTCGCGCGCAAGATCGGCGTCGATCCATACGAACTGCGTAAGCGCAACTTCATCGACAAGAGCAAGTACCCGTACACCGCCTTCAGCGGGCTGACCTACGACTCGGGCGACCACCTGGCAGCGGCAGAGAAGGCCGCGGGCCTGACCGATTACGCAGGGATCCGCGCCAAGCAGAAGCAGCAGAACGTGCCGGGTGCCACCAAGCGCCTCGGCATCGGCATGACGTCGTACTTCGAGATGTGCGGCCTCGCTCCATCGCGGGTGCTGGCATCGCTGAACTACGGCGCCGGTGGATGGGAAGCGGCCACCGTCCGCGTGCTGCCGACCGGCAAGGTGCAGGTCGTCACCGGAACCTCACCTCACGGACAGGGCCACGAGACGTCGTGGGCGATGATCGCCTCCGAGAAACTGGGCATTCCAGCCGACGACATCGACGTGTTGCACAGCGACACCGCGATCGCACCGCTCGGCCTCGACACCTACGGTTCTCGCTCGCTCCCGGTTGGTGGCGTGGCCATCGCGGGCGCGTGTGACAAGGTCATCGACAAGGCGAAGCAGATCGCTGCCCACCAACTCGAGTGCTCACCCGAAGATCTCGAGTTCAATGCAGGAACGTTCAGCGTCAAGGGTTCACCGGATCGAGCAGTGCCCATCGGCGCAATTGCCTTCGCTGCATTCACTGCGCACAACTTGCCCGATGGCGTCGAACCGAACCTCGAGGCGCAGTACACCTACGACCCACCCAACTTCTCGTGGCCGTTCGGCACCCACATGTGCGTCGTCGAAGTGGACACGGAGACGGGTGCAGTGGAGGTGCTCAAGTACGTGGCAGTTGACGATTGCGGAGTGCAGATCAACCCGCTGATCGTCGAAGGTCAAGTGCACGGAGGCGTCATCCAAGGACTGGCTCAAGCGCTGTTCGAGGAGGCCGTGTACGACGAGGACGGCAATCTTCGAACCACGACACTCGCCGAATACCTCGTTCCGGCCGCGTGTGACGTTCCACCAATCATCACCGACCACACCACGACACCTTCCCCCACCAACCAACTGGGAGTGAAGGGCGTGGGTGAGGCCGGCACGATTGGCGCGGCCTCGACGGTGATGAACGCGGTGATCGATGCGCTGTCGGGACTTGGCGTGACCAGCCTCGACATGCCCGCATCACCGAGGAAAGTGTGGCAAGCGATTCAGGCAGCGAAGAAGTAGGAGACGACGATGATTCCAGCAGCATTCGACTACAAGCGCGCCTCGTCGGCAGACGAAGCGATCAGCCTGATCGGCCAATACGGAGACGAGGCCAAGTTCCTGGCGGGCGGCCACAGCCTGATTCCGCTGATGAAGTTGCGCCTCGCCCAACCCACCGTGCTCGTCGACATCGGCCGTGTGAAGGACCTGTCTTACATCAAGGATGCCGGTGAACACGTCGTCATCGGTGCACTCACCCGTCACATGGACGTGGAGAACTCCGCGCTGTTGAAGCAACACGTTCCGCTGCTCGCCCACGCGGCGAGCCATGTCGGCGATTCACAAGTGCGCCACCGCGGCACCATCGGCGGCTCCATCGCCCACGCCGATCCGGCGAGCGACCTTCCCGCCACCACCCTCGCGCTCGGCGCCACCTACGTGGTGCGCGGGCCGAAAGGTGAACGAACGATCGCCGCGCGCGACTTCTACCGAGGCTTCCTCGAGAGCGCACTCGCACCCGACGAGATGATCACCGAGATCCGCGTGCCCAAGATCACCGGCGCCAAGTGGGGCTTCCAGAAGTTCAACCGTCGTGCGCAGGACTGGGCGATCGTCGGTGTCGCCGCGTGGCAACTGAACGGCTCGTCCGGGGTCGGACTCGTGAACATGGGCTCCACACCGGTCTTGGCGACGAGCACGGTGGACGCACTGAACGGCGGCGCGTCGCTCGAAGATGCAGCGGCACTCGCCGACGCAGACTGCGAACCGCAAGACGATTTGAACGCGACTTCCGACTACCGCCGGCATCTCGCCCGCGTGCTGGTGCGTCGCGCGCTGAGCTGACGCCCTAGATCAAGCCGCCGTAGACGCCGCCATCCACTTGCAGGTTGGTGCCCGTGACGAACTTCGCCGACTCGCCACAGAGGAACGCGACTACCTTGCCGAAATCGGCAGGGTCGCCGATCGTTCCGGTCGGAATGCCGAGTTCCTTCCCGTCGGGAATCGAACCGTAGAGCTGCGTGATGCGATCCGTGGCGTGCGTTCCCGGCTGCACGGTGTTCACCGTGACGCCATCGGCTGCCACCTCGCGAGACATCGTCTTCAGGAACGACGTCACACCCGAACGCGCGGCGTTCGACAAGATCAGATTCTCGATCGGCTGACGCACCGAGGTGGAGGTGATCGCCACGATCCGACCCCACCCCCGCTCTCGCATTCCAGGCACCACTTCCTTGCACATCGCCACCACCGACAACATGCTCCGCTCGACCGCCGGTGCGTAACTCTCGAGCGGTGTGGAGGCGAAGTTGCCTGGTGGTGGACCGCCTCCGTTGGCCACGAGGATGTCGATTCCGCCGAGCAACGCCGTGGCCTGACGAATGAACTCGATCGAACCTGCGACCGTCGACACGTCCGCGATGACGCCACGGCAACCGAGCGATTTCGTCGCCGCATCCAAGCGCACCTCGTCGCGACCGCAGACGACGACGTCCACTCCTTCGGCGACGAGTGCCGCAGCTGCGCCGTAACCGAGGCCGGCGGTACCTGCCGCAACTGCAGCACGTTTGCCTGCAATTTCAAGGTCCACGACGAGAAACGCTAGTTGGGGCATTGCTAGCCTGAAGGCTCGTTAGGCGGTGAGAAGACCCATGGATGGGTTCAAAAAAGACGCGCGGTTCCTCGATGCGATCGCCGATGCCGACTCGTTCCCGTACTGGTTCGACGACGTCGACGAGCCCGAGTCGAACCCGATGCTCGTCCACGACGAGCGCTGCGACCTATGCATCGTGGGCGGCGGCTACACGGGACTGTGGACGGCCATCGTGGCCAAGGAGCGCGACCCGTCGCGCGACGTCGTGCTGATCGAGGCCCACGAGATCGCTTCCGCCGCGAGCGGGCGCAACGGCGGGTTCATGGACTCGAGCCTGACCCACGGCATCGCCAACGGCCAGCGCCACTTCCCAAACGAGGTGGACGTGCTCGAGCGCCTCGGCGTAGAGAACCTCGACGAGATCGAGCGAGCCATTCGCCGCTACTCGATCGACTGCGACTTCGAGCGTCCGGGCGCCATCGACATCGCCAACACTCGCCACTCGCCGAGTTACCTCGACGAGTTGCGCGAGGACTACGAACACCTGGTGGAGATGGGACAGGCGGTCACCTGGCTCGATGCCGACTCGGTGAAGCGCGAGGTGAACTCGCCGATCTTCACCGGGGGCATGTGGCGCCGCAACAACTCCGCACTCGTCGACCCGGCGCGACTCGCATGGGGTCTCAAACGTGCCGCCATGTCGCTCGGCGTGCGCATCTACGAAGACACGCGGGCCACCGCGATCGACGAAGAGGTCGACCGCGTCATCGTCAGCACTCCGCTGGCCAAGATCGATGCGCGTCGCGCGGCACTCGCCACCAACGCGTTCAAGCCGCTGCTGCGCCGCATGCGCAACTACATCGTCCCCGTCTACGACTACTGCCTGACCACTGAGCCACTCTCGCCGAGCCAACTCGACTCGCTCGGCTGGAAGAACCGCCAGGGGCTCTCCGACATCTCCAATCAGTTCCACTACTACCGACTGACCGCCGACAACCGCGTGTTGTGGGGTGGCTACGACGCGATGTACCACTTCGGCGGCAAGATGTCCCACGAACTCGAGTCACGACCGGAGACGTGGGCCAAATTGTCGCAGCACTTCTTCGAGACGTTCCCCCAACTCGAAGGCATCCGCTTCAGCCATGCATGGGGTGGGGCGATCGACACCTGCAGTCGGATCTCCGTGTTCTGGGGCAACGCGTACGGCGGCAAGGTGGCGTACGCGATCGGCTACACGGGGCTCGGCGTGGCCAGTTCGCGCTTCGGGGGCGTGGTGCTGCTCGACATGCTGGATGACGTGAAGTCGCCTGCGCGCGACACGAGTTTTGCGACCACCAAGCCGATCCCCTTCCCACCCGAGCCGTTCCGCTTCCTCGGCATTCAACTGACCCGCTGGTCGTTGCACCGTGAGGACCGCACGGGCAAGCGCAATCTCTGGCTGCGGTTACTCGACCGCGTGGGATTGGGCTTCGATACCTGAACCCCACGACCTAGCCTTGCCGTCATGACTGGGCTGTCGAGCGTCGAATCGGTGTCTGCGGCGCTCGCCCAGCGCAACTACTTGGCCGACGAAGGCCTCGCCACCTCCGTCTATCTCTCCTCGGTGTTGCGTCGACCACTCCTCCTCGAAGGCGAGGCCGGCGTCGGCAAGACGGAACTCGCCAAGGTTCTGGCTGCGATCACGGGTGGCGAGTTGATTCGCCTGCAGTGCTACGAGGGCATCGACGTGGCCCAAGCCGTCTACGACTGGGACTACTCACGCCAATTGCTGCACTTGCGTGCCGCCGAGGCCTCGGGCGAAGCCCGCACTCGTGGTGCCGAAGCACTCGAGTCCGATCTCTACGGCGAGCGTTTCCTCGTCAAACGAGCAGTGCTCCGCGCACTCGAGCCCGCTGCCCGCCAACCCGTGCTGCTGATCGACGAGATCGATCGTGCGGACGACGAGTTCGAGGCGTACCTGCTCGAGGTGCTCTCCGATTTCCAGGTGACGGTTCCCGAAGTCGGAACGTTCAAGGCGGCGACTCCGCCGCTCGTGGTGCTCACCTCCAACCGCACTCGCGACGTGCACGATGCGCTCAAGCGTCGTTGCATCTACCACTGGGTGGAGCACCCCGCATTCGAGCGCGAGGTGCGAATCGTGCGCAGCAGGGTGCCGAACATCGCGTCGGCTCTCGCCGCACAAGTGGCGGCCGCGGTGGAGTCGATGCGCGCGATGCATCTGTACAAACCGCCGGGCGTCGCCGAGACGATCGACTGGGCCACCGCTCTCGCCACGCTCGGTCTCACGGAACTGGACGAGTCGGCCGTCGCCTCCACACTCGGCACGGTGCTCAAGTACCGCGAAGACCAGGAGAAAGTGCGTGAGCGCGGGGTTGCCGACCTCGTGCGCGAGGCTTTTGACCGCGGACTTACGCTCACCCACTGATTCCCTCCGCCATGACGGCACCCCTGCACCACCCCACCGATCCCGAAACAATCGCCGTGTCGTTCTCGCGCGTGTTGCGCGGTGCGGGACTCGATGTACCCGTCGACTCGGTGGTGCTGTTCGTGCGCGCACTGGGCGAACTCTCTCTCGGCAAGCGCAACCAGGTGTACTGGGCTGGCCGGGCCACGCTCGTGCGTCGGCACGAGGACATCGACCTCTACGACCGCGCCTTCGCCGTGTTCTGGGAGCACCATCACGCCGATCAGCCGATCGAAGAGGTCGTCGAGCGTTCACTCACGCTCGTCGTCGACTCCGACGACGAGCCCGGTGGCGGAGACGCACCGTCCGACGCCGAGGAACAGATGCATCTGCGGTTCTCGCGTCATGAAGTGCTGCGCGACAAGGACTTCCGCGAGTGCACGCCGGACGAACTCGCCGAACTCGATCGGTTGATTGCTGCGATCCGACTCGCGGGTGCCCGCGAGCCGTCGCTGCGACTCGAAGCCACCAAGCGCCGCGGGGTCACACTCGACATGCGCCGCACCGTGCGCACGGCTCTCGCTCGCTACGGCGAACCTGTCACCCTGCATCGCCGCGACCACTCCCTGCAGCACCGCCGTCTCGTCGTGTTGCTCGACATCTCCGGCTCGATGGAGCCCTACGCACGCGCATTGGTGCGGTTCATGCACGGTGTCGTGCTCGGGCGACGACGGGTGGAAGCCTTCGTCGTCGGCACGCGACTCACGCGCATCACCCGCGAGTTGAGCAACCGCGATCCCGACGTCGCCCTGAAACGCGCCAGCCGCAGCGCGACGGACTGGAGCGGCGGCACACGACTCGGCGAGTGCTTCGCCGAGTTCAACGACCGCTGGGGAACGCGCGGAATGGCCCGCGGTGCCGACGTGGTGGTGCTCTCGGACGGCTGGGACCGCGGCGATCCGGACATGTTGGGTGAGCAGATGCAACGACTGGGCCGTGTCGCCCATCGCATCATCTGGGTGAACCCACTCAAGGTGACACCCGGTTACGCCCCCCTCGCTCGCGGCATGGCGGCTGCGTTGCCGCACGTCGACCTGTTCCTCGAAGGCCACTCCCTCGACTCGCTCGAGCAACTGGCGAAAGCCCTTTCCCGCGGTTGACTGGAAGCGCATGAAAGACCTGCTCGGAGACATCGATCGCTGGCAGCGCGACGCGAAGAGGATCGTGCTGGCGCGCGTGGTCGACATCGCCGGCTCGGGGCCGCGTGATCCTGGTGCCGCGATGGCCGTCAACGAAGACGGTGAAGTGGTCGGCTCCGTGAGCGGCGGGTGCGTGGCGGGAGCCGTCGTCACCGAGGCGCTGGCGCTCCTCGCCGGCGAACGTCAACCGGGTGTCGTCTCGTTCGGTTACTCGGACGACGAAGCATTCGCCGTCGGCCTCACCTGCGGTGGGACGATCCACGTGTTCCTCCAACCACTCGACTGGTGACATCGATGTCGCTGTACGAGACGTTCTCCGCTCGCCTCCGCGAGCGCACACCAGTGGCGCTGATCACCGTCATCGACGGCCCGCACGTGGGGGCGAACCTGCTCGTCTCTCCCTCGTTCGAGCCACTGGGCACTCTCGGCGATACGGAGCTCGATCGCATCGTCGCCCGCGACTCACTCGGCGAGATCGAGGCAGGCCGCACCGGCGTTCGCCACTACGGACCACAGGGACAGACCACCCCCGAGGATCTCGATGGTTCACCGACGGTGAAGGTGTTCATCAACTCGTTCGCCCCGCCGCCGAGCATGTGGATCTTCGGCGCGGTGGACTTCACGTCCGCGCTCGCCAACGCCGCCAAGTTGCTCGGCTACCACGTGGTGGTGTGCGACGCTCGCGAAGTCTTCGCCACACGTCGCCGCTTTCCGATGGCCGACGAGGTGCTCGTATCGTGGCCCGGCCCGCTGTTCGAGCAGCGCGGAGCGTCGCTCACCTCGCGCGACGCCGTGTGCATCCTCACCCACGACCCCAAGTTCGACGTACCCGCAGTCGAGGGTGCACTCAGCACGCGCGTTGGCTACATCGGTGTGATGGGTAGCCGCAAGACGCATGCCAAGCGATTGGAACGACTCGCCGAGGTGGGCATCACCGACCCCGACGACCTCGCCCGACTGATGTCACCGATCGGACTGGACATCGGAGCACGCACTCCCGAGGAAACTGCCGTGTCGATCTGCGGCGAGATCATCGCCCGCCGCACGGGACGCAATGCGCCGTCGCTACGCGACTCGAGCGGTCCGATCCACCGCTGAAATCAGGCGAGTGGGTTCGAGTACCGCACCCACGACTGGATCCTCGAGTTCATCATGTGCAGCTCCACCTGCCGACCGCCGTACGGCGTGTGCAGGATCGCACCCTTGACACCGAGGTAGAGAGCCACGTGTCCGGGGCGCCACACCAAGTCGCCAGGTTGCGCTTCGTCGCGCATCACCCGGTCACCCGACGAGTACTGCGAGGTCGAACCGCGCGGTAACTCGACACCGACTTGCTGCCACGCATACTGCACGAATCCCGAACAGTCGAACGCCACACCGGGCTCGGCCGCGTTGTCGCGGTAGGGAGTGCCCAACTCGACCATTCCTGCCATCAACACCTTGAGACGCGCGATCGAGGTGGCCCCCCACACGCTGCGCAGAGCCCGCTCGTCCACACCGACGAACGTGGCGACGTTGGTCGCCAGGTTGTCGAGGTGCTCGCGATACGACTGGTCGACGAAACCGCCGGGACGCTCGGCACCCTCGAGTGCCTCCAGCACGGTCGCGGCCTCACGGGCGAAGCGACGCTCCACCTGGCGGTCCATCGGGATCGCCTGAGCGGCGTCCACCACGAAGAGGGAGGCCAGCACGGTGGCCAGCAGGACGAAGGTCCTGATCGCAGCACGCGAGGACAGGAGGTGGGAGGTATGTCTCATGATTTGCTGGCTCGACCGGGGGGTCGTCGAGCCCGTATTTCAGATTGATGACAGTCTATGACATAAATCTGTAACATTTGGTGATCGAGCCAAACCCTTATAGAACATGGCGGTGAGCACGATTCGGCCCCTCGTCGTGGTGCTGGCCGCAGGGTCAGGATCCCGTTTCCACGGCCCCGATCACAAGCTGGCTACTCCCCTCCACGGCACACCCGTGATCGACCACGCGGTTCGCTCGGCCCTCGCCGCCGATGTCGGACCGGTCGTCGTGGTGACGGGGGCGACCTCCCTCCACCTGCCCGACGGCGTCACCCGCCTTCCCAATCCCGACTGGGAGAGCGGCCTCGCCAGTTCGCTGCAGGTGGCCCTCCACCACGCCCGCGAGGCAGGGCACGACTCGATCGTGGTCGGTCTCGGCGATCAACCGTTGGTGGCACCCGAGGCCTGGCGGGCGGTCGCCCGAGCCGACTCCCCGATCGCCGTGGCCACCTATGCCGGTGTGCGCGGCAACCCCGTGAAGCTCGAGTCGACGACGTGGGACGAACTCCCGACGACGGGCGACGAAGGCGCTCGGCCGCTCATGCGCGCACGGCCCGAATGGGTGCAGGAAGTTCCTTGCGTGGGATCCGCCTCCGACGTCGACACCACGCAAGACTTGGACGATCTCGCGAAGGGAATGGGTGACTGATGGATCTGCGACACGAATTCGAAGTGGGAGTACCGATAGCCGAGGCGTGGAGCATCCTCACCGACCTCGAGCGCATCGCCCCGTGCCTACCCGGCGCACAACTCACCGAAGTCGAGGGCGACGTGTACCGCGGTCAAGTGAAGGTCAAGGTGGGGCCGATCCTCGCGCAGTTCAAGGGGCAGGCCTCGTTCGTCTCGCGCGACGATGCCTCGTACACGGCCACCCTGAAGGGCGAGGGTCGTGACACGGGCGGCAAGGGCAACGCCTCTGCGTTGATCACCGCGAACCTGCAACGAGTCGATGCGTCGCGCACCAAGTGTGTCGTCACCACCGATCTCACCATCTCGGGCAAGGTCGCACAATTCGGACGTGGCGCACTCGCCGACGTGAGCGACAAACTGCTCGCCCAATTCACCGGGAATCTGAACACGTTGATCACGTCGTCACCAGCCGAACCTACGCCCACTACCGCTGATGAGCCGCGCGCGGATGGTGTGCGACAGATCGAATCTGCGGAGGTCGCTCCCCTCGATTTGCTCGAGGCTGCGGGGTCGACCATCGCCAAGCGCCTCGTGCCGCTCGTCGTCGTACTCGCCGTCGTTGCCATCGTCGTCGGTGTCGTCGTCTTCTGACTCGGGCGATCTCGCCGAGATCCGCCGCCTACTTGGCCGCGAGCCACAAGGTGAGTGGCAGGTGGCAGTGCGCAGCAAGGCGGGTGCGCCGGTCGTGCTGCGCAATGCGCCGCTGCTCCACGACGGCACGCCGATGCCCACGCGCTACTGGCTGATCGGCGAGCACGAGAACGTCGTCGTCGGGCGACTCGAATCCGACGGCGGAGTCAATCGCGCCGAGGCCGAGGTGGACCCCGACGCTTTGCGCGCGACCCATGATCGCTACGCCGCCGAACGCGATGCCCAGATACCTCCCGGTCACGCAGGTCCCACACCCACGGGCGGCGTGGGCGGCACGCGCGTCGGGGTGAAGTGCCTGCACGCCCATTACGCCAACTGGCTGGCCGGCAACGACGACGTGATCGGCGACTGGGTGGAGCAACGTCTCGGTTCGAGTCGCGACGACTACGTACGGGCGACTCCGAGCGCGGCATCTCCCGTGGCCGTGATCGACGTGGGCACCAACTCCACCAACCTGCTCATAGTCGACGCACTCGGCAGACGTCTCGATCGCCGCGTCACCGTCACACGCCTCGGCCGTGGGCTCGTCGGGTCGGGCATGTTGAGTCGAGAAGGCATCGACGCCACGGTGAAGGCGATCGAGGGTTATCTGGCATCGCTCGCGCCAGGCACTCGCGTGCGCATCGTGGCCACCGAGGCCTGTCGCCGGGCGAGCAACGCGAGCGCGTTCGTCGACGCCGTGTACACCCGAACGGGCCACCCCGTCGAGATCGTGAGTGGCGAACAGGAGGGTCGTCTCGCCTACGCCGGCGCCTTGAGCGCGACTGACACCGAGGGCAAGCCCACGCTCGTGATCGACATCGGCGGCGGTAGCACCGAGGTGATGTTCGGCGGCGGCGAACTTCGCTGGGCGTTCAGCATCCCGTGCGGTGCGGTGACCCAGAGCGAGCACCACCTCGAACACGACCCACCGCGCCCCGAAGAGTTGACCAATGCGATCGGCGAGGTTGCCGACCACGTGCCGTTGATCTCGAGGAAGCGCTCGGCGATACCTTCCTCGCGGTAGCCGAGTTTCTCCATCACTCGGCGGCTGTTGTGATTGCGCGGGATGATGCAGATCTCGACGCGGTGCAACTGCAGGTCTTCGAGGGCGAATCGGGTCGCCACGAGCACGGCTTCGGACATGTAGCTCTTGCCCGCACGCGCCTCGTCGATCCAGTAGCCGATCGTCACGCTCTGCATCGCCCCGCGCAGCACGTTGTTCAGGTTGATCTCCCCGGCGAAGGCGTTGTCGACGAAGATGCCAAAGGCGTAACCCACGCCGCTCTGCCGTTCGCGATCTCGTGCGGCACAGCGGCTGGCGAACGCGTCACGGTTGACGGCCGGATCCGGAGCCTTGGAATGGCGCAGTGGCTCCCACTTGGACAGCCACTCGTCGTTGCGCACGCGCACCTCGCTCCACGCCTCGAAGTCGCCAGCGACGAGAGGCCGCAACATCAGGCGACGGCCGTAGAGGCGCAGTGGCGAGGAGACTACGGCCCCCGTGGGGTGGCCGGCGAAGCGACGCGCGTCGTTCACCGCGCCAACTCCTCGAGAGCCACGCCGTCGAGCAGGCTGCGCGTCGAGACGACGAGCGAGTCGATCTTCAGGCGGCGCAGCAGTGCCACGAGCACGCAACATCCTCCCACGATGATGTCGGCCCGCTCGCGAGGTAGGCCGGGGTTGTGCGCGCGGTCGGCGAGTGACTCGGTGGCCAGGGTGCGAAAGACGTCCTCCGCTGCATCGCGGGTGAGCACGAAGCCGTCCAGTCGATCGGCGTCGAACTCCACGAGCCCGAGCTCGACGGCGGCCACCGTGACGATGGTGCCGGCAACGCCCACGACGTTCGTTGCTTCGAGGGCCTCCGGATGCAGGCGCACGATGTCGTCGACGTGGTCGGCAACCTCGCCGATCGCATTGGTCAACTCTTCGGGGCGCGGTGGGTCGTGTTCGAGGTGGTGCTCGCTCTGGGTCACCGCAC